>JAJRWP010000098.1 GCA_021545645.1 Zetaproteobacteria bacterium
CATCAAAGATGATAGAAGAGTATATAGCGCATCACTTTGAAGAGGAGGAGCGGGTGAATGACCTGTTCCGAATAGAATGAGAGGCGACTTCCAGTCGCCATAAGACATTCTGTGCGCTTCAGCGCACAGTGGTTGAATTGTCCTTCCGGGCAGTTTCCCGATCCATTGTCGGGCAATTGTTATTCATGCCCGAGCGGCTACAGTCATAACCCGGCATTGCCGGTAAGCAGCCCCGGGGTTTGTTTCAAAAACAACGCAACCGTTGCTTCTTATGCACATGCTATCGGGTGTCCAAGCGGCCAATTCGATGGCTTGGATGGCTCCTGCTACGCCTGCCCCTCGGGCTACAATCACAACCCTGCGTTACCGGCGACTTGGTCCGGTGCCTGTTACAAGCCTGCCTATACGGATTATTCAACCATGAGCAAGACCGGTTCTCGCTCATGGGATTCATGTAAGAGCAAGGTTTGGCCGGGCATTTGTATTGGCGGGTGGTCCTACCACGGTTCGACAAGCGGCGGCTTGTGGAGTGGCAATAATTATTACAAGTGTACCTCCGGCTATTCTCACAACCCGCTTGTCCCCTTTAATCACACCGGTATTTGCTACAAATACCATGCGGCAGTCAATATTGCGGCAACCCGGAGGGGTGCTTTCCAATTTTGTAGCGGCGGCGAGTTTGATGGCTTTGATGGTTCCTGCTATGCCTGCCCGACAGGATATGCCCATAACCCCATACTTCCCCATAATACATCCGGCGTCTGTGTTTTATCGGAGCAGACGACGGCCACGGCGCATGGCGCAATATCGTTTATTTGTCAGTCGGGAGAGTTTCTGGACGTAGCTTCCGGCCAATGCTCGAAATGTCCGACTGGCTACAATCATAATCCTGTATTGCCGGCGAATGTTCCCGGTGTTTGCTTTACACAGGATAATCAGACGGCAAGCCTTGTTGGAGACAGTCAGTTTATTTGTCCTGCGGGCAGTTTTTATGATCTTGTCACCAATGCTTGTTATACCTGCGCGGATGGTTATATGTGGAATCCGACCGTTGGTGTGAATGACCCCGGCGTTTGTTTCAAGTTGCAGGTTGGAACCGGAAGCGGCAACGCAAACTTCCAAGTCGGCATGCAAACCGATTGGGATGTGGCGCTGCGCTGGGGAGTAAAAGGCGGCATCACCATGGATAGCGGCAGTGTCGCCATCGACTACAAGCCAGCGGTGAGTGTGCAGGCTATTCCTCAACCGCGAAATCCCGGCGATCCGGAGGTGTTTACGCTAAGGGCCCGCCAGATGGCGAATCAGTCTGTTCTTGATATGACAACGACATGGCCGTCCGTGGTGATGGAGTTTGATTCCTATATCGCCGGTCATGCGCAGTTGGGGGCGAGGCTTGTTTATCCCAAGCCGGACCTCATTGCAGGGGGAACTGTACAGGTCGATGAATACAAGACCATACTGAACAGCAGTACCCATGGTGAAAAAACGCTGGCGGCTGATCCGATTGCAAGATTTAGGATTGCTTTAGACGGCATGCAGTTGGATATTCTCGGCGCACCGGTGGCGAATTTTACTGGCGGCTTTGATCCGCCGATAGAAATTACGCGTCCTGTTGTGCAAGATCCTGAATCAGGGTTGTCACTGGGCATGGTTGTCGTGGAAGCTGGTCTGACGACGCCGGACATGAACACACCTGCGCGATCAGCACCGCCGTACAATGGTACCCATGGCGAGCGTGTCGTGCTGACTGGCGGCGCTGACGGTACATACATTCGCAATTATATCACTCCGGCACCGCGCACCAATTTCTCGGTGTTGAATATTGCCAGCGGCGCTCAGGATATGGATGTCGGGCGCTTTGATGTGGATTTGGACGGGTTTTATGCCTTAATGACAGACCAGCCCCTCGGCATTGTCGTTTCTCAGAGTATACCGCCATTGCCGATTCCCAAGCTGTACAAGATAAACGGCAGCATTTTCGATTTGGATGCGGGCGTAATTCTTGGGTTTAAAGAAGATTTTAATTTCAGGCCCAATCTGTCCGTCACATATGCTTTCAGCAAACCGGTGATGTTTGAGGTCGTTGCCGGGAGCGGTCAATATCAATCGCTTAACTCTGTCAGGGTGAAGGTCGGCAGCGATCATAAAATCATTCATCCGGGCGGCGATCTTATGATTACCACCACTTACGACGTGATAGACAATCAGTTCACGAATGACACCGATCTGGTCGCATCGCCGATTATGGAAGGTGAGGTGCTTTCCCTGCAAATGAAGGCTTTAGGGGTATCCGTGATACCCAAGGCATCCGTGCTGACGTATACAGGGGATCTTTGGCCCGAACCCGTATTTTTGACCGATGTGAATTTTTACAACAGCGAACCCAAAGCGGTATTCGGGCTTGACGGGTTCAGCGGTCAAACGGGTGGTATGCTGGTCGTGACCGGCTCGAATCAACCGCCTGTCGCACTCTGTAAAGATGCTGTCGTTCATTTGGATGGCACAGGTTCGGGTTCCGTAGTTGTTGGCGATATTGATGGCGGATCTTATGATCCGGATGTTGGTGATTCGGTGAGCCTAGCCAGCAGTTCTACCGCATTTAGCTGTGCTGATGTCGGTAAAAATGTGGTGAGCCTGATTGCAACGGATTCTTTTGGCTTGCAGTCTTCCTGTTCGGCCACTGTCACCGTTGTCGATAATACTCCTCCGACATTGACTATAGGTGCTGATCAGTTAACGGAAGCGACTTCCATTGACGGGGCGAGCATAGTGATTAGTGCGCAAGGCCAAGATAATTGCGGTGTTGCCGGTGTTGCCCGAACCCCGGATATATCAGTTTTTCCGCTGGGTAAAACGTCCGTCACTTGGACAGCTGTCGATGTGAATAACAATAGTACCAACAAGGTTCAATTTGTTGAGGTTGTCGATACCACGCCGCCCGTGCTGACAGTTCCGGCGGATGTGAGTGTTGAAGCCAATGCTGTGCTGAGCACAGTGAATATTGGCACAGCCACGGCCACCGATATCTTTGGTGCAACCGTAACTAACGATGCACCTGCAACATTCCCGTTGGGAACGACGACGGTGACGTGGACGGCGACGGATACCAATGGCAATGCCGTGACGGGTACGCAGAACGTGATGGTGTCCGATACCACGGCCCCGGTTCTGAGTATTCCTGCCGATGTGAGTGTTGAAGCCAATGCTGTGCTGAGCACGGTGAGCATCGGAACAGCCACCGCCACCGATATCTTTGGTGCAACCGTAACTAACGATGCACCTGCAACATTCCCGTTGGGAACGACGACGGTGACGTGGACGGCGACGGATACCAATGGCAATGTCACAAGCGGAACGCAGAATGTAACGGTGTCCGATACCACGGCCCCGGTGCTGACGGTACCGGCCGACGTGAGTGTTGAGGCCAACGGCGTACAGAGCACGGTAGCCATCGGCAACGCCACGGCGACCGATATCTTCGTAGTGACGGTGACCAACAACGCCCCTGCCGCCTTCCCGCTGGGAACGACGGTGGTGATCTGGACGGCCACGGATGCCAACGGCAACGTCTCCACGGCGACGCAGAACGTAACGGTTGTCGATACCACGGCCCCGGTTCTGAGTATTCCGGCGGATGTGAGTGTTGAAGCCAATGCTGTGCTGAGCATGGTGAGCATCGGAACAGCCACCGCCACCGATATCTTTGGTGCAACCGTAACTAACGATGCACCTGCAACATTCCCGTTGGGAACGACGACGGTGACGTGGACGGCGACGGATACCAATGGCAATGCCGTGACGGGTACGCAGAACGTAACGGTTGTCGATACTACGGCTCCGGTTTTGAGTGTTCCGGTGGATGTAAGCGTTGAAGCTACAGGCGTTCTGACGACAGTCGCTATAGGATCCGCAACGGCGACCGACATCTTTGCATTCAGCATCACTTCGGATGCCCCGGCCACATATCCGCTGGGCACGACGGTGGTGACATGGACGGCGACGGATGTAAACGGCAACGTGTCTACTGCAACGCAGAACGTGGCGGTTGTCGATACCACGCCGCCTGCTGTTGTCGCTGCCCTTGTCCCGTTCAGTCAGGGCGACGAAGAGGATGATGACCCCAGCCGGAATGATTCCGATGAAGGACGGTTTGCCGTTCAGTTTACAGCTTTGGATATCGCCGATCCGAACCTAGCTGTTACAGCGGAACTGATTATAAACGGATATGCAACGCCTGTGGCAGTGACTTTGGGTCAGGTTATCGAGTTTGAATTCGAGGATGAGAAGACGGAAGTCGAAGTGGAACATGGTGTGCTTGAAATTGAAGCGCCATCCATGGTTCTAAGGGTTACGGCTACGGATGCCAGTGGCAACAGCACGGTGGTTGATGCCCGACCGCAAGGGCTGACACAGGATAATGATGATGATTATCATGGAACACATGGTAAAAAACCGGGCAAACATGAAGGGTATGACGACTGACCGTTAGCCGAGTCCACGCTCTGAACAGCCGCTTGTTAGTCGGCGTTGTCCGTTTGGTTTCGGAGGGGCGAAGATGAATCCGCTCGGATTATAGGCAGGGCGCTCAGCTTGAAGGCAGGGTTAGAATCTCGACGCCGTTTTCGGTGACTGCCAAGGTGTGTTCGAATTGAGCCGAGAGGGATTTGTCGCGGGTGACGACAGTCCAGCCGTCGCCAAGCAGTTTGACCTCTTTTCTGCCCAGATTGACCATCGGTTCGATGGTAAACACCATGCCGGGCTTGAGTTTTAAGCCGCTACCGGGATTGCCGTAGTGCAAAACCTGCGGTTCTTCGTGAAACACCCGGCCAATGCCGTGGCCGCAGTATTCGCGTACCACCGAACAGCGCTCGGATTCGACATATACCTGAATGGCATGACCGATGTCGCCCAATGTGGCACCGGGTTGGACTGCGGCGATGCCGATTTCCAGTGCTTTGCGCGCGATTTCCGTCACCTTGCGTGCCCGAATACCCGCATCGCCGACGTAGAATGTTTTGCTGGTATCGCCATGCCAGCCGTTAAGGATGCTGGTCACATCGACATTGATAATATCGCCGTTTTTCAGTTTTTTATTGCCGGGAATGCCGTGGCAAACGACATGATTGACCGAAGTGCAAACCGATTTCGGAAAGCCGTGATAATTCAGCGGCGCTGGAATAGCGCCTGCCTTGATGGTGAATTCGTGAACGAGACCGTTGATGTCGTCGGTGGTCATGCCGGGACGGATATGCGGCTCAATCATCACCAGCGTATCTGCGGCGTGGTGGCAGGCGGGGCGCATCATATCGATTTCTTCTGTTGTTTTGATGTGAACCATGCGCGGCATGCTTGATGTGCATCCCGTCGATTGCAAGTCTTAGCGCATGATTGAATTTCCCGATCCGAGGCAAGCCGATGGTGATGGCCTGCTCGCCGTTGGTGGTGATTTGTCCGTGCAGACGCTCATTCATGCCTACCAGCGCGGTATTTTCCCATGGTACGAGGCGGAAGGGCCGATTTTGTGGTGGAGCCCCGATCCGCGCATGGTGCTATTTCCGGCGGCGTTTCATTGTTCGCGCAGATTGGCGCGGCGTATGCGGCAGGTGCGTTTAAGGTTAAGCATGAATAGCGATTTTGCAGCGGTGGTGCGTGCTTGTGCGGATCGCTCGGAAGGAACGTGGATTCACCCCGAAATGATGGCTGCTTACCAGCAGTTGTTCGATTTGGGTTACGCGCATTCGTTTGAAGTGTGGCGGGAAGGTGTACTGGTCGGCGGCTTGTACGGCGTGCAAATCGGGCATGTTTTTTTCGCCGAATCGATGTTTTCGCGGGTGACGGACGCCTCGAAAATGGCCATGGCGCATCTTGTTCGCACGGCAGAAGAAAAAGCATGGACGATGATCGATTGCCAGTTTCACACCGCGCATTTGGCCAGCTTGGGGGCGGTGGAGATTTGCCGGGATAATTTTTTGCACCGGCTGGCCGAGGCGGTTTGATTTCGACGCGGTTTATTTGCTGCGAATGAAGGTTTGCAACGGATGCATGTGATGGTGGGTAAAAGAGACCGCCGGGAACGGGGATGGGGGAGAAGGAATGTTCCCGGCGGCCAAGGGGTAAGAATACAATGCGTGGTGCAACATCCTATCGCCTGTGCATCGGGTTCAAATTCGTTTACTTAAGCGATGCTGGGTCATAGTAAAAAAAAAGCAAGCGAAATCGCTTGTTTTTTCACAGCAAAGGCAGTTTGTGCAGAAGCTTGAAAAAATCAGGGTTTTTGTTTGCTAAATTGAAAGCCGACTTCCTTCTTTTGTACCAAACATCCGCTTCCTGCGGGTTGCAATAGAAACTCTGCAGCGCCGAGCGTGAAGGCTAGAATACGTGTGTTGATCTGGCCTTTGTGTTTGGCACCGTTCATGAATTTGTGTTTGGCTGTGGCTATGCAATCATTCGGCGAGTACCACGTTCGGGTATAGGCATAGCTGCATGTGCCGTCGGCGGCGGGAATGACAGTAAAATCAACCAAGGTGCTGCCGTCTTTGTAGCTGATTTCCATGCTGACGTTGAACGGTTGTTTGTTGGTTTGTTTGTTCGACCAGAACGACCACGAGCCGTAGCTGCGTTTATTGCCGAAATGCTGCTCCAGCTTGGCGATGGTAGATAGGCAGGCGCTAATGCCGGCCTGACGTGCCGTTTGGGCGATTATCCCCTCCCCGGCAAGGCTTGGCTGGGCATGCATCAGCATGAAGCCAAGCGCAAGAAGCACGACTTTTATCATGTTTACTTCCTTCTCCCGCATTAAAAAAACGATAATTATGTGTATAATTCAAGCAATAATAGATAGTTGCGGGTGTTATTTCAAGTTTAAGGCTAGGTAGGCAATGTAACTTTGTTGTTCTGATGTGCGAAGGCTTTAAATTTACAATTCATCGCCGTGCTGCCTGTATGGACACCGCCGATGATTAAACTCATTGCAGCCAAGTAAAAAAAAATCACTTAGGATGCGCGCCGTTTGTAATAAGATTGGCTTAATTTATAGACAGAATCAATCTATCTGACAGGGAGCGGATACATGCAGCAGTTTGGCAGGTCACAGCAGGCGATACCGGGTTGCCAGCGTATACATGCGCTGGTTTGTTCCGCACTGCTTGTTACCGGCATGCTGCTTAGCGGTTGTGCTGCCGCGCCGAAAGGTCAGACCTACGATCCGATAGAAAAGATTAACCGTGCCACGTTCTCTTTTAATGATTTCGTTGATCGCATTGCGCTCAAGCCGTTGTCGCAAGGTTATACGGCTGTTATGCCCAAGCAGGGGCAAATCATGGTGTCCAATTTCTTCGATAATGCCACCTATGCGGATACGATTATTAACGATTTCCTTCAGGGCAAGGGCCAGCAGGGCTTTGCTGATCTTGGTCGGTTTACCGTGAATACAACGCTGGGCATCGGCGGTCTGTTCGATCCGGCAACATCCGTCGGACTTGTCGAACACGATGAAGATTTCGGCCAGACGCTCGGCGTTTGGGGTTTCGGCCCGGGTGCTTATGTGGTGGTTCCGGTGTATGGCCCGCATACGGTGCGCAGCTTGCCGCATCTGGCTACCGGCGCATTGACCAGTGCGGTTTTCTGGTCCGGTTTTTTCCTTGCCCCGGCAGTGACCATTCCTTTGGCGGTGCTCAGTGCCGCCGATTTGCGCAGTCGTGCGTCCAACGCGATACGCTTTGTCAATGAATCAGCACTTGATCCTTATGTGTTTACCCGCGAAGCATGGCTTCAGCACCGCACATTCCTGATTTACGACGGCGATCCGCCGGAGACGGAAGATGAATTCGATGACGAAGATTTCAGCGATGAGGATTTTTAGCGGGCTCATCCATCAATTTGGTTCTGCCATCAATCAGGCTTCGCCATTAAATCACCTTAGAAAATTTCACTTCCTGTTCGCGGTTGCGCAGATATTCATCGAATACCATGGCAATATTGCGAATGAGCAGGCGTCCGCCGGGCAGTACGGTTAATCCGTCGGCATGCAATTCCAGCAAACCGTCGTCGGCCATATCGGCAAGGTCTTGCATTTCCACAGCAAAATGATCGGCGAAATTGAGCTTAAATACCTTCTCGACAGTGCCAAAATCCAAGGAAAAATCGCACATCAGACGCATAATCACATGCCGACGCAAATGATCTTCGTCGGATAGTTGATAGCCGCGAAATACCGGGAATTCGCCCTTATCCACGGTTTCGTAGTATTCGTCCAGCGTTTTTACGTTCTGATAGAACGCACCATCGACATAACCGATGGAAGTGATGCCGAGGCCCAGCAATTCGGCATCGGCATGTGTCGAATAACCCTGAAAATTGCGATATAACTTGCCCTGGCGCTGGGCAATGGTCAGCTCGTCGTCCGGTTTGGCAAAGTGATCCATGCCGATAAACACATAACCGGCGGCAAGCAGACGCTCGATGGACAGCTTGAGGATGTTTAATTTTTCGTCTGCTGTCGGCAGATCGCTTTCGTTGATACGCCGCTGCGGCATGAACATGCGCGGCAAATGCGCGTAATTGAATAGAGCGATGCGATCCGGCGAAAAATCAATAATCGTGGATAGTGTTTGATCGAAGGTTTCAACACTCTGATGCGGCAAGCCGTACATCAAATCAATATTGATGGATTGGAAACCGCGCGCGCGCTTGCTGCAATACTTCGAGCGTTTCCTGCTTGGATTGGATGCGATTGACCGCTTTTTGCACAATCGGATCGAAATCCTGCACACCCATGCTCATCCGGTTGAAGCCGACTTCGCGCAGGATGCGCACGGTATCGGCATTGCATTCGCGCGGGTCGATTTCGATACCGAATTCGCCGTTTTCATCGTCGGCGAAATTGAATCGCTCCCTGAGCCGACCAACCAGTGTGCGAATTTGCGTTTCGTTGAGAAACGTCGGTGTGCCGCCGCCCCAGTGCAACTGGCTGACGGTACGTTTGTTACCGATGGCATCGGCGAGCAGATCGATTTCTTTGAGCAGCGTATCGACGTATTGCGTGGCGCGCTGACGTTGTTTGGTGACCACCTTGTTGCAGCCGCAGTAATAACAAACGGTGTCGCAGAACGGGATATGCATATACAAGGACAACGGCGCATCGTTATCCGCCGCCCGCTTGAGGCTTTCGCCGTAGGCATCGGCAGCAATACCGCTATGAAACATCGGCGCGGTCGGATACGAGGTGTAACGCGGCCCGGCCTTGTCGTATTTGTGAATCAGATCAAGGTTGAATAATTCGTCGGTATGTGTGTGTTGGCTCATAAGCGCGGCATGCTACCAGCCTGCCGGGTCTAGGGAAATCTATTATCGCGCCTGCATTCGGGTTTTTTCAATGAAACAGGCCCTAGTTAGGTTTTGATGTCCGTTTTATCGGGGGAAGAACATGTCCCTATCTAACACTTTAGGTGAGCATTTATTGCCAATATATCTTGCATATGCCTTCCTCTTGATGGCTAACGCCTAAAATCAGCCGACCGAAAAACGCGTAGCGGTTTTTGGGTCGGCTGGATTTAATTGTTAGCGTAACTAGCCATGCAATAGCGCCTCGGCTTCTGATTCCAAAGCAGATGAATTACTAAGAAGTCTTTCTACTTCCTCGTCTTTTGCATTTGCAACTTTTAAAACAGATGCCAAATCCGAATGATTAAACAGCTCGCTTAAATACTCTCGTTTTTCTTGGTTTTTGGTGTGCTTGTAAAATGTGCCTAAGCTTTTATACCATTTTATATTTGCGTTTAGCGCTTGCCAGATTGCTTTTTTGCTGCTTTTTCTGAAAACCTCTTCTAGCACAGGCAAGTAGCGCTCTTTTGACAAGCAAACGGCGGCTTCTTTCGTGGCTTTAGCTCTTCTTTTCAGCTCTATTGACCTGTCATAGATTTCTGTTTGAACCCATTTATGGCCCTGTTCGCGAAGCCCGGAATTATAGTAATCATAAGTGTACAATGAATATGTATTGCTACAGATCGGACAATCCATACGCCAGCTTGTTTCAAAGCGCCCCCAGTCGTCACTACGGTCAATTACAGTATATGTGCCAGCACCACATGGGCAGGGCTTTTTTGTCTCATTCGATTCCCAACTCATTACCTATCCTTTTTACGCTAACAATCCCAATATAGGGAACGTTTACCCTCATATTTTCTATACAATAGGCGGAACAACAATCCTTCTTATTGCATCAAAGGCAAAAAAGGATTTTCGCCGTTTATCCTGTCGCATCACCATACACTGTAGAAAAATTTGGCGTTGTCCATGAATAGCGGTGACACGCTCGGAATCTGGCGGGATGGTTGGCTTTAATCGTTATCCAGCTTTTTCGATAGCCACTGTTGCGCGGATTCGGCATCGGCGAATTCGCCGTCCAATTGCGCCTGATACGCGGCTTTGAGCAGTTTGCCCATGCCGGGGCCGGAGCGCATGCCCATTTCCAGCAGCATCGCGCCGCTGGCCAGTGCTTCGGGGGCAGCATTGTGCAGGGTGATTTGTTTTGCTTGCGTCAACCACGGCAGGGCGGGGCGCGCAGGCGGTAACGGCGGTCTACCGGAGGCATCGGCTTCGACCAGCGCTTCCCACATTTCAATATTGGCGGGTTCCAGACGATGGGCTAGACGGCGAATGGCGTGCGGCGTGTTTTCGCCGGTTAAATGCACCAGATGTTCGCGTACCAGCGGCAGAATGTGTTTGGTGAGCTGTTCCGGCGCACTGATACTGCGCATAAACTGTTTACTTGGTGCGATGCCTGCTTGGCTGTGGCCCTTGGCATGGATATGGCCGTTTTCGTGTTTAAAGGTGGTGGATGGTTTGCCTAAATCATGGCACAGCGCCGCGAACAGCAATTGTTCGCGTGTCGTGCCGCGCCACGCATGGCGTATGGCGACATCTGCGGCACAATCGACGACCAGACGCGTGTGAATCCACACATCGCCTTCGGGATGCCATGTTTGATCCTGTTGGCAGCCGATGAGTGCAGCCAATTGCGGGTAGCAATCCAGCCATCCCGATTGTTGCAACACATCAAGGCCGAACGACGGGTGCGGGGCATGCGCCCATTTGCGCCATTCTTCCCAAATGCGCGCTGCTGGCAGGGTTTGTGCTTCGCCAAGCAGTGAGCGACACAATTCGGCGGTTTTCGGGGCGAGTTTCAGTCGAAAACGGGCAGCAAATTGCATGGCGCGCAGCGGACGCAGCGGATCTTCGGCGAAAGCAGGCGAAACATGCCGCAAAATACCGTTTGTGAGGTCTTTTTGGCCGTGATGAAAATCCAATAATTCGTTTGTCAGCGGATCGAGCATCATCGCATTGATGGTGAAATCGCGGCGGCGGGAGGCTGCTTGCGGTTCCATATGCGGATCGGAAATGATGCTGAAACCGCGATGGCCGCTACCCTTTTTGGACTCGCTGCGCGGCAGGGCGAGGTCGATTTCCAGCCCGTCCGTCCACAATTTAAGCACACCGAAGTGTTTGCCCACTTCTTCGCAACGACCAAGTGATTGAACCGCATTTTTCAGTTGCGCCGCATCCAGTCCGTACACCTCCAAATCGAAGTCTTTGGGACTGATGCCAAGCAGCAAATCGCGTACCGAACCGCCGACCAGCCAAGCGCGCCCGCCGGCATGTTCAATGCAGTGGCAAATCCGTTGCAGATTTTCAGGCAAGCTTCGAATCATGGCGGCAATATCTGGGCTGGGCATATGCACATTCCACGTTCGACAAGCGGTCTTGGCAAGTTTATGTTTACCAACATCGAATACCCAAGGAGTCAACGATGCGCTGGTCGGGAATGCAACGCGGTGATAACCGCTATTTTCAACGTAAAAAGGTAACGGTGGTCGGTTCCGGCAATGTCGGGGCGACGGCGGCATTTCTTGCCGCGCAAAAGGAATTGGCGGATATTGTCCTGTTGGATGTGGTCGAGGGTGTGCCGCAGGGCAAGGCGCTGGATATGTTCGAGGCCTCGCCCATTCAGGGTTACAACGTCAATTTGCGCGGCAGTAACGATTATGCCGATACTGCCGGTTCCGATTTGGTGATTATCACCGCCGGTATTGCTCGCAAGCCGGGCATGAGCCGCGACGATTTGATTGCTACCAATGTCAAAATCGTTGCCGATGTGACGGCCAAAATCGTCAAGCATTCGCCGGATTGTATTCTGCTGGTGGTGACCAATCCGTTGGATGCGATGGTCTATGCGGCCAAAAAGGTGTCCGGATTTCCGCGCTCAAGGGTGCTGGGTATGGCCGGGGTGTTGGATTCGGCGCGCATGCGTTCGTTTATTGCCGCCGCGTTGGAGGTATCGATTGAAGATGTGACTGCCTTTGTGCTTGGCGGACACGGCGATGCGATGGTTCCGCTGGCCCGCTATTCGACGGTGGCCGGGATTCCGATTACTGAAATGATGTCTGCCGAAGAGGTGCAAGCGATTGCCGAGCGCACAGCGCAGGGCGGTGCGGAAATCGTTAAATTATTGAAGACCGGATCGGCTTTTTATGCGCCGGGGGCGGCGGTAGTCGAGATGGCGGAAGCGATTTTGAAGGATAAAAACCGGATTCTGCCGTGCGCGGCGCTGCTTGAAGGCGAATACGGCATTAACGGTTATTTTATGGGTGTGCCGTGCAAATTGGGCGGCGGCGGCATGGAAGGTGTGATTGAACTCGATTTGACCGATGCCGAACAGGCGGCGATGCAGGAATCGCTGGCTTCGGTTAAAAAACTGGTTGCCGATGTGGATACACTGGGGCATTTCTGAATGCATAGATGGTTTCTGAGGTGCAAGTTGGTGAGCAAACAGTTGGTGAGGAGAAAGCATGAATATTCATGAATATCAGGCCAAAGCGGTGCTGAAAGCATTCGGCGTGGCTGTGCCGCGCGGTGTTTTAGCGACGAATGCTGATGCGGCGCTGGCGGCATGTGCTGAGCTGGGCGGCTCGGATTCGGGTGAATCAATCTGGGTGGTCAAAGCGCAAATCCATGCCGGTGGTCGCGGCAAAGCGGGCGGCGTGCGTGTGTGCCGTTCACAGCAAGAGGTGCGCGAAGCAGCCGATGCGCTGCTGGGCAGTAAATTGGTCACCAAGCAAACGGGCGAGGCCGGAAAATTGGTACACAAGGTTTATGTCGAAGAAGGCTTGAATATTGCCCGTGAATTTTATCTCAGCGTGCTGGTGGACAGGGAAAACGAATGCATTTCATTCGTGGTGAGTCCGGCTGGCGGTATGGATATTGAAAATGTTGCCGCGCAAACGCCGGAAAAAATCATGACCATTGCCGAGCAGCCGACAGCCGCTGTGTGTCGCAAAATGGCGCTGTTTCTCGGCCTCGATGAGGTGCAAGTCGCCGATTTTACGCGCCTGATTGAATCGCTTTACACGACGTTTCAGGCCAAAGATGCCAGTATGATTGAGTTGAATCCGCTGATTTTGACGACGGAAGGTCAATTGGTTGCGCTGGATGCGAAATTTATTGTCGATGATAATGCCTTGTACCGGCAGGCGGAATTGCTTGAATTGCGCGATTTTAGCGAAGAAGACCCGCGCGAAACAGAAGCCGCCGAATTCGGCCTCAATTATATCGCGCTGGACGGCGATATTGGCTGCATGGTCAACGGCGCAGGCTTGGCGATGGCAACAATGGATATGATTCAGATGAAAGGTGCGAAACCGGCGAATTTTCTCGATGTCGGCGGCGGGGTGACGGTGGATGCGGTGTGCGAGGCGTTCAAATTATTGTTCTCGGATGCGCATGTGAAAGCGGTGTTGGTGAATATTTTTGGCGGCATTGTGCGCTGCGATATTATTGCCAATGGTTTGCTCGAAGCGATTAAAACCCATCCGATGCGCGTTCCGGTGGTCATGCGGCTGGTTGGAACCAACGAGCAAGAAGGACGAAAAATCGTTAAAGATGCCGGTTTGGATGTGCGTTGGGCCGATGATTTGGATCAAGCAGCCAGTGTGGCTGCGCATGCGGCTGCTTAAAGCAGGCAGGTGAATAAGAATGGCGGTATTTGCCCGGCGGCGCGGCTGTGCTACGATAGCGCTTCAGTTTTCGGCGCGCTTGCGTCAGTCAGGGTCCGTAAGGAATGATATAATTTTAAGGAGGGAACATGCTGGTACGTGATGTGATGACAAGCGGTGTTAAAGCCGTAAAAAAAGAGGATACGCTGCGCAAGGTGGTGATTGATATGATTCAACGCCATTGCGGTTCGGTCCCCGTGGTCGGCGACGACGGCGAGCTAGTCGGTATTGTGACGCTGCGCGACGTGTTGCTGCCCTTGTATCCGAATTATGGCGAGTATATTCACGATAACGTGCATAGCCGCGATTTCGAGGAAATGCAGGAAGGTTATCCAAAGGTTATGCAAATGACGGCCGGCGAAGTGATGACTGCCAATCCGTTTACTGTTTCCCCGGAGGAGCCGATTCTTAAAGCTGCTTCCTATATGGGCCTGAAAAATCTGCGTCATATTCCAGTTGCCGATAACGGCAAGCTGGTGGGCGTGGTCACCATCGGCGATATTAATCAGGCGCTATTTTTTAGTATCTGCGAATAGCTGTTGTTCACTGACTCAACCGGGTCTTGTTATTAGCAACGAGAAACTGCCGGGGGCTTAGCCTCTCGCATGGGGTTATCTGATGGCTGTGTTGCTTGATCGAAACACGCGTGTCATCTGCCAAGGCTTTACCGGGCGGCAGGGGACGTTTCATTCCGAACAAATGATTGCCTACGGCACGACATTTGTCGGCGGGGTGACGCCGGGCAAGGGCGGGCAGCGGCATTTGGATCGTCCCGTATTCGATTCGGTGGGCGAAGCGGTTGCTGCGGAAGCTGCAGAGGCGACGGTGATTTTTGTGCCGCCGCGCTTTGCCGCCGCTGCGATTACAGAAGCCGCCGATGCAGGGCTGAAACTGATTGTTTGCATCACCGAAGGCATTCCTGTGCAGGATATGCTGACGGTTAAATCACATCTCAATAAAATGGCGGAGCCGCCTGTCCTTATCGGCCCGAACTGCCCCGGCATTATCACGCCGGGGGCAGCGAAAATCGGTATTATGCCGGGGCATATCCATTTGCCCGGACGCATTGGTGTGATTTCCCGTTCCGGAACCCTGACTTACGAAGCCGTTGACCAACTGACAGCGGCCAAACTCGGGCAAAGCACTTGCATCGGCATGGGTGGCGATCCGATTCACGGCATGGATTTTATTGATGCGTTGCGCCTTTTCGAGGCTGATGATCAGACCGAAGGGGTGGTGATGATCGGAGAAATCGGTGGTGCGGACGAAGAGCATGCGGCTGATTTCATCCGCAAGCATGTGCGTAAACCGGTGGTTGCATTTATTGCCGGGGCGACAGCGCCAAAAGGCAAACGCATGGGTCATGCGGGGGCGATTGTTTCCGGCGGCAAGGGTACGGCGGAGGCGAAATTCACGGCGCTGGAAGCTGCCGGTGTTACGATTGAACACAATCCGACGCTGTTGGGGCGGCGCATGGCGGATTTATTGCGTTAATCAAAAGTCCGCACTGTTGTGTTCTAACGCGGATGCTGACTGAATTACGCCTACAGTACTCTGGATTACTCGTGATTGGCCGATACGCCTCCCTGTACATATTTCGCGCTTAAAGCCTTGACTTCTATGTGGTTATAGTGTATGAAGTCATGTCTAAGTATTTTACTCATTAGGGAGGGTGAAATGTCGCATCGTATCGGATACACCATAGTTTCGTTTGTCATGGCAATGCTTTTTGCCGTATCGCTTGCAGCGCAGACGGCATTTGCAAGCGATGACAAGAAAAAAGAGCACGAAAATAAAGAAAATCACGAATCAGGCTTGATGATCGGTCCCGCAGGGCCAGCCGGCCCGCAGGGTCCGATTGGCTTGACCGGACCTGCAGGTCCGGCAGGCGCAGTTGGTCCAACAGGCCCAGCTGGCGCTCCGGGATTAGATGGTGCACAGGGTCCGGCTGGCCCGAAAGGTGCTACCGGCGCTCAAGGTCCCGCAGGGCCACAGGGCCCGGTTGGTCCGCAGGGCCCCGCAGGTAAGGACGGCGCACCGGGTCCGCAGGGCCCGATTGGTTTAACAGGTCCGATTGGTCTAACAGGTCCGGCTGGCCCAGCTGGCGCCGATGGTATTGGCATTCAGGGACCGGCAGGTCCTCCGGGGTCATTCACCTGCGGAGCAGGGGATTTGCTGGGTTGCTATACCGGCCCGTCGTTCGGGAATATCTTGGTCAATAACCAATACATGTTCCATCCGTCTGTGCAGTGTCGAATTGGTTTTCGGACATGCGATCCCAACGGTAGTTTTTCGGCGGCATGTCAGGGTGAAGTTCTTCCCTCTGCGGAAGTTTGCGGGGATTTCATTGATAATAACTGTAATGGCGTAGTGGATGAAGGTTGTCCGCAAACAACACCGGGGAATGCAGGCTTTACCATTTGTATGGGCCAAAATGATTGTCCAACAGGAGAGGCTTGTATGGCAGGGATTTGCATGCCTCCATCACCAATACCAACAACATGCACGCCGGGTGCAAGCATTCCCTGTCCGAGCGGATCAAATGTCGGAGCTTGTAGTGCCGGGACTCAGACATGTGATGCAAGCGGTAATTGGGGAGCATGCGTTGGCCAAATCGGTCCGGTTCCTGAGATTTGCGATGGTATTGATAACAATTGCAATGGCGTGATTGATGAGGGCGGTGTTTGCGGCCCGGTGGATGGAACGGCCTGTGATGATGGAAATGCATGCACGGCAGGTGATATATACCTATCAGGCATCTGTGTAGGTGGTCCGCCAGTGCCTGCCGGAACGGCTTGTCCTTCGGGTGTGTGTAATGCCACAGGTATCTGTGGTGCTCCTACCAGTGGATATTAATGATGGTAGTCACGGGTTATTATTTCTGCGATTGGAGTCAGTAGCTGCTTGTGAACTTGGTATTTATAGACAACAGGCTAACTTTCTAAATGTGATCAAGGCTGGCGGTAAAATTGTTTATTGCCAGTCTGTCACATAATATAAGTACATATAGTTGCTTTTAAGAGTGTTCGTTAGAAGGGAGTTTGAGTGAAAAAAATCATACTAGCGGGATTTACGTTTATTTTATGTATTCCCTTTTATCTCCCCTCAAGTGCCCATTCCGAAGGCTTGAGCAAGCAGCAGGGGGATGCGATGTTGCAAGAGCTGCGCACGATTCGCGTGTTGCTACAACAGCAACAAATCCGCAATCAGCAGGGGCGGATGCCATCTCCTGCGGTTCGTCCGGTGCTTCGCGGCAAGGTGAGCATCAAGGGTAGTCCGTATCTAGGCAAAAAGCGGGCACCGCTGACGCTGGTCGAATTTACCGATTATCAGTGCCCGTACTGTAAACGTTTTTACGATAATACCTTCGCACAACTGAAGAAAGTCTATATCGATACCGGCAAGGTGCGTTTTGTCAGCCGCAACCTGCCGTTGCCGTTTCATCCGTTTGCCGAGGGAGCGGCGCTGGCTGCAGCCTGTGCCGGCGATCAGGGGAAAAAGAAATATTGGCGGATGCGCGACACCTTGTTTTCTCATTCACCTGCCTTGCAAGCGGACAAGGTGCTGGGCTATGCCAAAGAACTGGGTCTGAATATGAAGCGATTTAATCGCTGTGTGGATAGCAAAAAGCACTTGAAGAAGATTCGGCAGGACATGGCCGATGCGCGCGCCATCAGCATCACCGGCACACCGTCTTTTCTGCTCGCCAAGGGCAGCGGCGATGTGGTGGAGGGCGAAAAGCTGGTCGGCGCACAGCCGTTCGCAGTATTTGATGCGCGCATCAAGGCTCTGTTAAACTCGCCGAAATAACAGCTACAAAACAACTTATTTATCAAAGGAGGCACCATGAAACGAACTATTGTCGCGCTTGTGCTTGGCCTGAGTCTAACGCTGACAGGCATGACGGCGGATGCAGCAGATCAAACACAGGTGAAAATGACGACATCGGAAGGGGTGATTGAAATCACGCTGGATGCCGGTAGAGCACCGGAAACGGTGGCGAATTTTCTGCAATATGTGCGCGATGGTTTTTACGACGGCACAGTGTTTCACCGCGTGATTCCCAATTTCATGATTCAGGGCGGTGGTTTCAGCGAAAATATGCGCAAAAAACCCACCCGCGCACCGATTGCCAACGAGGCGGATAATGGTTTGCGTAATCTTACCGGCACGCTGGCTATGGCCCGTACCGGCGATCCGCATTCGGCAACCGCGCAGTTTTTTATCAATACCCACGATAATTCCTTCCTCGATTTCCGCAGTAAAAGCGGCAACGGCTGGGGTTATGCGGTGTTTGGTTCGGTGAGCAAAGGCATGGATGTGGTGCGAAAAATCGAAGCTGTGATGACCGGTAATCGCGGTGGTATGCAAAATGTTCCGTTGCAGCCGGTGATCATCGAGCGCGTTCAAATGATCGAATAAGCAAAGCTTATCCACCGATTCCCGGTGGGAAGGATGGCGAATTTAGCGCATCAGCCAGTATCGTTGCGTTGGTGGAATTTTTCCGCTTGCGTGGTTTTTTCATGCACGCGACGATGCGTCTTTATCAGGAGGCTGTATGGATCAACTTAATCAAGTGACCAGTGCTATTGCCATCAGTATGGGCGCTGCATGGGCCAGCGGTCTCAATCTTTATGCGGCGATTCTCACCCTCGGTTTGCTGGGCGCTACCGGTAATATGCAGCTGCCGCCCGGTTTGGAGATTTTGGCCGATCCGCTGGTGCTGATGGCCGCCGGCGTGATGTATTTCGTAGAATTTTTTGCCGATAAAATTCCCGGTGTGGATACAGCTTGGGACGGCTTGCATACCTTTGTGCGTATTCCTGCCGGGGCGATGTTGGCGGCTGCGGCCATGGGCGATATCAATCCTGCCGTGCAATTGGCAGCCGGTATTTTGGGCGGCGGCTTGGCGGCGGCAACGCATGCAAGCAAGGCCGGGACGCGGGCGCTAATCAATACATCGCCGGAACCGGTAAGCAATTGGACGGCTTCGATTGCCGAGGATATTGCTGTGATTGTCGGTTTGTGGACGGCGTTGAACCATCCGGTTTTGTATCTGGTTTTGCTCGGTTTGTTTATTCTTTTGATGATCTGGTTGCTGCCACGTTTGTGGCGGGGAATCAAAATCGTGGCCGGTAAGGTTCGTGGTTTTTTCGGCGGAAAAACGGCTAAAAATGGTGTTGAATTGGCGGCAGATGCGCCGGTTAAATCAGCACTGGAAAAGGAAAAACAGGGGGAAGATTAGCGTTCGGGGTGCTTTGATTCGCCTTGTCTATTCGTGAGTAGGCTTTTTTTCATTGTCGAACCCGAAACGTTTGATACTTTTGACCCGGCCGGATGCGCTGTAGGTGATTTCGACACGGCGTTGATAGGCTGTATCGGTTTTTTCATCGTTGTAATCTTCGACATAAATAGCGCGATTGGGGTGCAAATCGTCTTTCAGAACCGGGGTTCCGAGCACGGATTCGACATGGAAACGGCTGTCATCCACGCGAATATCAGCCAGCTTGGCCGGTTTGAGTACATTGCCCTGATGGGTTACGAAATGCATACATGAAGCCAGTGGCAGCAGTATAATAGCGACGGCAATGCGCAGCAGGTGCGCGTGTTTTTTGCTTGATGTTAAGCTGGTCATGCGATGGCCTCAATGGGTTCGTTTATGTCTTTTTGCAGCAGTGCAATATATTCGGCCATGCCTTTTTCCAGATCCCACGCCGGTGACCAGTCGAGCAATTCACGGGTGGCATCCATTTCCGCTTCCGTGTGGTTTTGATAGAAATCGAATGGGTTGTCGAAATATTCCACGTCCAATTTACGATCAAGCTGAACTTCCAAATTCATCACCACATCGTTGAAACAGCGTGCCTTGCCGGAGCCGACATTGCAGACGCCGGAGCGCGGTGCTTTGAGGGCGGCCAGATTGGCATCGATAACATCGCGGATATAAACAAAATCGCGCATTTGTTCGCCGTGTTTAAACAGGCGCGGTTGTTTGCCCGCCATGATTTGATTGTACAATTGCAGCATCATCGACGCTGTCGAGCCTTTGTGCGCTTCGCCGGGTCCGTAAACATTGAAATAACGCAGGCCGATAATCACCGAAGGATGGCGGTCGTACCAGCGCCTTGCGATGCGATCCATGGACAGCTTGGAAAAACCGTAAATATTGGCTGCTTCTTCTTTGCCGCCAACGGTATTCGGCGCGGCGGCGTTGCCGTAGGTGGCAGCCGAAGAAGCGTAAATCATGCGTGTGCCGGAAGCCGCACTTGCTTCCAGCATGGCGGCGAAGGCATTGGTATTGATGTCCAGCATCAGCCGTTGATCGAGTACCGTGGTATCGGAAATCGCGCCTTCGTGAAAAATACTGGAAAATGCACCGCTGGCGATTTCCGCGTGTAATTCCGCATCGGCAATCGAGCCGGCGCGCACTTCGCAATCCACATGCAGCAGGTTTTTCCAGCTGCCGAAGCTGAAATCGTCAAGGACTACAACATCCGTTGCCGGTTGCTTGACCAGTGCTGCAGCGAGATTAGCGCCGATAAAACCTGCACCGCCGGTAATCAATATGCGTTCGTTCATGCGTTTTCCTGTTGATTTTTTTGCGGCCATGTTTGCTGTAAATCGGCCAGTGCACGCGTGGTGGCCGGATTGAAAATGGCGTAGCCCGTGTGTTGATTGACGTGTTCGCTAATGTTTTCGGCGCTCAGTGAGCAGATATCGTGTTCGCTAAGGCCCGCTTCAACCAGCAAACGTGCCACCCAACTGCCGAGGCCGGGAAGTCGATGCAAACGCACAATGGCAATCAATTCGGCACAGCGCGCGATGCTCAGCTGACCACCGCTGGCGCTGCTTAGTTCTTCGGCAGTGCTTTCAGCGAGGCTATCGAGTGGGCGGCACAGCAGTTTGAGGATAATCCATTCGCTTTCGCGCAGAAAATCGCGGTCTTCATGCAGCGGCAAAGCGCCCGGTAAGGTTTGAACCTTGGCAGTCATCGTTTGGAAATCTAATCGGTATAGGCTGTCGGGCCTGCGATATACGCGCCTTTTAACGCCCATTTGCCGATTTTCGCCAGTATGCGGTTGGAGCGGGTGAGGTTGGTGCGGCGCAGCTTAGCGCCCCGCAAATCGGCGTTATACAGGCTTGCCTGCGATAAATCGGCCCCGCGCAAATCGCTTCCGCGCAAATCGCAATTGGCCAGATTGGCCTTGCTCAGCATGGCATTTTTCAAATCCAGTTTGGACAGGTCGAGGCCGGATAGATTCTGACCGGCAAGACTGCGCCCTTCTCTGACTGCAAGTTCAACTTCTTTGGCGTCCATTGCTTTCTCCCGCAAGTTCGCCATGAAAAATACAACTTTTCCGGCGATGGTTTCAAGATGTCCGATGGTACGGCGTGATGCTAATATCGCAAGTGATTTAAGGCTGTTCGTTTCATGTGGCAAGTGCTTGTGAACCAGCCAGTAAGGATTTGGTGACTTTGCCGACTATGCCAAGGTAGTGTTTTGCGCCTAGCGCACATACCGGAACGAGACATGCAGGGAGACGAGAATTTAATGCACGCGACATTGCCATTATTGAAAGCCACGGATTTTCCGGCGATTTCACGCAGCCGACTGGAAACCCTGCAGGTGAATCTCGGTTATCTGTGCAATCAGACTTGCTTGCATTGCCATGTCAATGCAGGCCCACGGCGCAAGGAAATCATGGATGAACAGACGGTGCGCACGGTGCTCGATTTTCTTGCCGCGCACCATATCACCACCCTCGATTTGACTGGCGGAGCGCCGGAAATGAATCCGCATTTCCGTGCTTTGGTCGCGCAGGCGCGGGCTATGAACGTGCGGGTGATTGACCGTTGCAATTTGACCATACTCGAAGAAGACGGTTATGCGGATATGGCGAATTTTCTTGCTGTAAACGCTGTGGAAGTGGTGGCGTCGCTGCCTTGTTATTTGGGTGAAAATGTCGATGCGCAACGCGGTAAGGGTGTGTTCGATACCAGTATTCAGGCGCTTAAACGTCTGAATGCACTGGGTTACGGGGTTGAGGGTTCCGGTTTGATTCTGACGCTGGTGTATAATCCGCAGGGTGCGAATTTACCGCCGTCGCAGCATGAATTGGAAATTGCCTACAAACGCGAACTGCATTTGCGCTACGGTATTGTCTTCAATCAGTTGTTTACCATCACCAATATGCCGATTCAGCGCTTCGGCAGCACCTTGATTTCAAAAGGCCAATTTGCCTCCTACATGCAGTTGCTGAAGCAGGCGTATAGCGAGGAAAATCTTTCCGGCGTGATGTGCCGCAGTCTGATTAGCGTCGATTGGCAGGGTTATGTTTACGATTGCGATTTCAATCAGATGCTGCAGCTCCCTATTCACGACGAAGACGGCAAACGCAGGCATCTTTCTGCATTGATGGACGAGGATTTGGCGGGGCAGCCGATTACCGTCATGGATCATTGTTACGGCTGTACAGCCGGGCAGGGCTCCAGTTGCGGTGGTGCGTTGGAGGAATAAGATGCGCGTAGAGTTTGTTAACATATCCAAATGGAGAATATCATGAGTGTTGAAGAGGTTCATGTGGAAGCAGATGGTGTACGCCAGCATGTGCGCGAAAGTTATGCCGAGGTCGCCGAAGCCAATAACAGCGGCGATTGTTGCGGTGTGCAGGCCAGTTGTTGCGGCGTGTCCGACGATGCGGCGATTAACACCCTGATTTCCACGCGCTTGGGTTATTCCGAAGACGATTTGGCGCAGGTTCCCGATGGTGCGGATATGGGCTTGGGTTGCGGAAATCCACGTGCGATTGCCAGTCTGAAAGCGGGCGAAGTGGTGGTTGATCTCGGTAGCGGCGGCGGTTTCGATGCTTTTTTAGCGGCGCACGAGGTGGGCGAATCCGGTCGTGTGATTGGCGTGGATATGACGCCTGCGATGCTGTCCAAGGCGCGTAAAAATGCTGAAAAAGGTGGCTTTTCCAATGTCGAATTCCGTCTCGGCGAAATCGAGCATCTGCCGCTGGCCGATAACACCGCCGACATCATTATTTCCAATTGCGTGATTAATTTGTCGCCGCACAAGGCGCTGGTGTTCCGCGATGCGTTCCGGGTGCTGAAAGCGGGCGGACGATTGGCGATTTCCGATGTTGTGGCCACTGCGGAGATGCCGGAGGATATGAAAAACGACCCGATGTTGCATGCCGGTTGCATGGCCGGGGCATCATTGATTGATGAGCTGGAAACGATGATGGCGGCGGCTGGTTTCGAGCAGATTCGCATTGTTCCGAAGGATGCGTCGCGCGATTTTATTCGCGATTGGGCACCGGGCCGGGGCGTGGAGGATTATGTGGTTTCCGCCTATATCGAAGCGGTCAAACCGGGTAGTTCCTGCTGCTGTTAAGCGAGTTTTTAGCGTAAAATCGTAAAGTGTAAGCGCCCCCCCGCTGTCTTTCGACTTTTATGCAGTCTTTCCAATTTGCACAGGCCGGGCAGGTGTGTGGATAAGCCCGGCAGAAAAACACAACAGATGTAGCGAATGAAGATGTAAATTCGCCGGGTTATTGAACGGCGGCGGATTTCGATTCTTCACTCAATGGCCGCCGGGAGCACCCACCTTCTCCCCATCCCCGCTTCCGGCGGTCTTTTTTCACGATTTCCGATTTTTCCTTTCTGTTTTTGCCCTGCATGACCAAAACCAATGTCGCTTTGTAAGGAATTCACAAACCTCTCGTCGAATTTGTATGCGCCCTGCTTGCAGACGATGCACAACAACAGGAGAGCTTCTATGAATATACATCAGCAACAGACAGGGCGCAGAGGGTTTGCACGTTTTGCGATGACACGAACAGATGGTGCATGTCGATAAGCCGGGCAGTTATGAAATCAGCTGCCTGCTGCACGGTGGTATGATGGCAACGATTAAGGCGATCAAATAGGAATCGTCGGCATGATTATGGCGCGTGCGGTATGCCTTTGCGCATTTGTTTACCTGCTTTTCGCTACGGGATTAGCGCAGGCGCAAGCTGCGAATGTGCATGCCGGGAGATTCGCGGAAAAAAGTGTCGAAAAAGCGGCTTTGCAAGTCGATGCAGGCGGCAGTTTACGTCTGCGTTACGAATGGAAGCGCAATTTTTCACTTGGCGCAGCGGCAGCCATCAGTCCGCAGGACTATTTGTTATCGCAGTTGCGTCTGCATGTGCGCGTTCGCTATAAGAATCGCTGGCTGATTTATCTTGAGGGGCAGGATGCGCGGGTCAATCGCGCTTTTCTGAACAATACGGTGAACGATCGCAAAAGCGCCAATACCTTTGCCGATGCATTTGATTTGCATCAGGGTTATTTGGACGCACACCTGTTCGGAAACATGGGCGAGGCATATGCCGATCGATTGCGCATCGGGCGTCAGAAATTCAATCTCGGTGCGCAACGCATGCTTGCATCGCTGGAATGGGTGAATACCGCGCGTGTTTGGGATGCCGTGCGTTATAGCCAGTATTTGGGCGCGTCAAAACGCAAGGTGGATATTTGGGCATCGCATCTGGTGGCGGTTCGCCCGCATGGTTTCAACCATCACGGGCGCAGCGGTAATCGCATGTTCGACAGCCGTTTTTACGGCGTGTATTTCAGCGATGCGGCAAGTTTTTCGCAAACGCATATCGAAACCTATTATTTGCAGCGCGATAATCAGCAGTTTGGCGATCGGACGCATACCTTGGGTTTGCGTCTGGCATGGCAGGGCGCGCTTTGGGATGCCGACGGCGAAGCGATGGGGCAGACCGGCCGTTTCGCTTTTCTCACCCATCGGGCTTATGCGTTGCATGTTGGTGCAGGCCGGAAAATCGCCGATAACGTGCATATTGGCATGGCATACAATACGGGTAGCGGCGATAAAAACAGCGGCGATGGACGGCATCAGACCTTCGATAATTTGTATCCGTTGAATCATGCCTATTATGGCTATATGGATTTCTTTTCGCTGCAAAATATGCGCAATGCGGAGGCGGTATTGCGTTGGCGGGCGGATGAAGACAGTACATTCCGGCTTGCCTATCAGGGATTCTGGCTGGCGCAGGCCGGTTCCGATGCATGGTATAATGCTGG
>JAJRWP010000099.1 GCA_021545645.1 Zetaproteobacteria bacterium
AAAATTTAATGGAATACCAAGACAGCATTTTGAACTATTCTTGAAAGAGTGCGAGTGGAGGTTTAATCTGGCTAATTCAAAAGAGCAACTGAAAGACCTGAAAATGTTGCTCAAAGAATTTTATTAGGTGTCAGCCCCAAACTCTATTATAAGAAAATTGAGAGATGGGGAACTTATTTTTGAAGGAAAGAAAATATCTTCTCAAATACCAATAATTTCATCTCTTAACGCATATGGACGAGAACTGTTTCCTTCAGCGCCTTTGATTGAGAAAGATTCAATAAATATTTTGAATGACGAGGAGTCATTCTTGATCCAAGCTGCCGATTTGTTTGGGAACTTTTCAACAGCACTAGCCTTTAAAACTCTAGGAAAAAAAACCAAAAGTAATGACCTGAAATGCAAGGTTTTTGAGGATGTTTTTAGCGACTTGGTTAATGTCTCGAACATTTCAAATAGTGTGTATTTAGATGGTGATGATTTGATATTAAAAAACTCTGGTTCTTTTGCGTTATGTATAAGCTAACATAAACGAGGTGGTGCACGCGTTATCTACTACTGGGCTGTGCCGGATAGTCGGATTTTCATGTTGCTGGCATATGCCAAGAACGAGCAGGAGAATCTGAGCAAGGATTAGCAGAAAATACTGCGAAATCTTGTCGAAAAGGAGTTTTCTGATGGATGAGAAACTGTTTCAGGAACTGGCATCCAGTATTCACGAGGCTGGTAAAATTCAGCGCGGCGCAACGAAGGCGTCACGAACATTTGAATTTAAAGATGTCGATGTACGGCAGGTGCGGGCCAAAACAGGGCTTTCGCAACTTCAGTTTGCCGCATTGCTGGGTGTTAGCGCTGCGACGTTGCGAAACTGGGAACAGGGACGCAGGCAACCGACAGGCCCGGCGCGGGCGCTGTTGCGCATTGTTAACGCCAAGCCCCGCCTGGCGTTTGAAGCGCTGCACTCAGAGCTGCTGGCAGCATAGGTGAGATAACAACACTAGGCAATTGCTTCCCTCTAACCCATTGGCCGCTAATGGCTGGAGAAATCCTTGCCGGAGGATTATGCTTCGCGGACTTTTTCGATGACGGGTGGATTTCATGGATATTGATGTACATAAGGTGGCGATGCTTTCGCGTATTCGCCTGACAGACGACGAGGCGGCAGAGCTTGGGCCGCAGTTGAACAGTATTTTGGGCTACGTGGATAATTTGCAGCAGGTGAATACGGACGGTGTGGTCGAAACCGCGCATCCGCACGATGCCGCGATGCCGCTGCGCAGCGATGTGGTGAGCAACGGCAATCGCCGCGACGATTTGCAATCGCCCGCACCGAAGACCGAATCCGGCCTGTATGTCGTACCCAAGGTGATTGAATAATGCCGGAAACTTCGTCTTTTCCTCCAATGCTGCCCGTTATGCAACAAACCGCCTCGAACGAACATGCTCGTTTTCCCGGAGTAAAACATGCCGTTTAGCACACTATCTAAACTAAAAAACCGCCTCGATGCGGGCGAAACCAGCGCAGTCGAACTGGCGCGTATTTATCTGGATCGTGTTGCTGCGCATAACGATGCTTTGAATGCCTTTGTGCATATTGATGCCGATTATATTCTGGCGCAGGCCGAAGCTTCCGATGCGCATCGCAGCGCCCACGGCGCGCGCGCGCTGGAAGGTCTGCCGATTGCCGTGAAGGATATTTTCTGCACGCAAAACGGGCCGACGCAATGTTGCTCGAATATTTTGAAGGGATTTCATGCGCCTTACGATGCGCATGTGATTACCCGCTTGAAAGAAGCCGGTGCGGTGCTGTTCGGCAAAACCAATATGGATGAATTCGCCATGGGTTCGTCGAACGAAACCTCCGCTTTCGGCCCGTGCCGCAATCCGTGGAACAGCGATTGCATTCCCGGCGGTTCTTCCGGCGGTTCGGCGGCAGCGGTGGCGGCAGCTTTGGCTCCGGCAGCGCTGGGCACAGATACCGGCGGTTCGATTCGCCAGCCGGCGGCGTTGACCGGAATCACCGGCTTAAAACCGACCTACGGACGCGTATCGCGGCGCGGCATTATTGCCTTTGCTTCGTCGCTTGATCAGGCCGGTTCAATGACACGCACGGTGCGCGATACGGCGATGTTGTGCGAAGCGATTGCCGGACACGATGCGGGCGATGCCACTTCGGTGGCCGATGCACCGGCAACGGATTGGCTGGCGGCTTGCGACAAGACCGATATGCTAGGGCTGAAAATCGGCAGGCCGAAGGAATATTTTGTCGATGGCATGGATGCATCGGTGCGTGCAACGGTGGAAGCTGCGCTTGCCGAATGCGAAAAACTGGGTGCGGAAATAGTCGATATTTCATTGCCGCATACCGAATACGCAGTGGCTGCTTATTATGTGATTGCGCCAAGTGAAGCGAGCGCAAACCTGTCGCGCTACGACGGTGTGCGTTTTGGCCATCGCTGCGATAATCCGGACGATTTGCTCGATATGTACACGCGTAGCCGCGACGAGGGTTTCGGTTCCGAGGTCAAGCGGCGTATCCTGACCGGCAGCTTTGCGCTTTCCTCCGGTTATTACGATGCGTATTACAAAAAAGCGCAGCAGGTGCGCACCCTGATTCGTCAGGATTTTCTCGATGCGTTTGAGAAAGTGGATGTGATTGCTACGCCGACTTCACCGATTCCGGCGTTCAAAATCGGCGAAAAAACCGACGATCCGCTGACCATGTATTTGTCCGACATCTTCACCATCGCTGTCAATCTCGCCGGTTTGCCCGGATTGTCGCAGCCGTGCGGGTTTGTCGATGGTGAAGGCGGCGAATTGCCGGTTGGTTTGCAGTGGATTGCCCCGGCATGGCGCGAGGATGCGCTGTTATCCGCTGCCGCCGCTTATGAAGGGGCAACCGATTGGACTAAAAAAACGCCTGTTGGATTTGATTTGGCTGGGGGTGCGGCATGAGTTGGGAAACAGTCATCGGTCTGGAAGTGCATGTTCAGATCAATACGAAAACCAAAGCCTTTTGTGGCTGCTCGACCGAATTCGGTGCCGATCCGAACAGCCAGACCTGTCCGGTTTGCCTCGGCATGCCGGGGCAGTTGCCGGTATTGAATATGGAAGCGGCGCGCAAATCCGTACTGACCGGTTTGGCGATTAACGGCACGATTAATCTCGAATCGAAATTCGACCGCAAAAACTATTTTTATCCCGATCTGCCCAAGGGTTATCAGATTACCCAGTTCCCGGTGCCGATTGTCGAGCTCGGGCATTTGGATATTCCCGTTGGCGACGGCGAAAAACGCATCGGCATCACCCGTATTCACATGGAAGAAGATGCCGGAAAATCCATGCATGAGGGCCTAGACGGGGTATCGCATATCGATTTGAACCGTTCCGGCGTGCCGTTGATGGAGATTGTGTCCGAACCGGATATGCGCAACGCCGATGAGGCCATTGCTTATCTGAAACAACTGCATCAGCTGATTTTGTTCCTTGGTGTTTCCGGGGCAAATATGGAAAAAGGCCAGTTCCGTTGCGATGCCAATGTATCCGTGCATCAGCCGGGTACGCCGCTGGGCACACGCAGCGAGTTGAAAAACATGAATTCGTTCCGTTTCATCAAGCAAGCCATTGATTACGAAGTAAATCGCCAAATCGAACTGATCGAAGACGGTGGCGAAGTGGCACAGGAAACACGTTTATACGATTCCGTAAAAGGCGAAACGCGGCCCATGCGCAGCAAGGAAGAAGCGCACGATTACCGTTATTTTCCCGAACCGGACCTACCGCCGTTGCGTATTTCGCAGCAGGAAGTGGAGGCGATCAAAGCCGGTATGCCGGAATTGCCGGGACAATTGCGGGCGCGTTTTGAATCCGAATTCGGTTTATCCAGCTACGATGCCGATGTGCTGACGCAAACACGCGAATTGGCTGGATGGTACGAATCGCTGGTGGCGGCGCATCCTGCCGATCCCAAACGTTGCGCCAACTGGTTGGCCAACGAATTGCTGGGTCGTTTGAAGGAAATGGAGACGGATGTTGCCGATTCGCCGGTTTCAGCACACAAACTGGCTGGTTTGCTGGATCGTATTGCCGATAACACGATTTCCGGCAAAAGCGCCAAGGATGTACTCGATGCGATGATGGCATCGGGCGACGATGCCGATGCGATTATCGAAGCCAAGGGGCTGAAGCAGGTTTCGGATAGCGGTGCGATTGACGAGATGATTCTTAAAGTGATGGCGGATAATCCGCAGCAACTTGAGCAATTCCGTGCCGGTAAGGATAAGCTGATGGGTTTCTTCGTCGGCCAAGTGATGAAGGCATCAAGAGGGCAGGCCAATCCGGCGATGGTCAATCAGCGTTTGAAAGAACTTCTCAAGGCCTAAGGCCGATGCATTGATGCGGCGGCGGTTGCGCAGGGGGATTGTTAGCTCTTTTCTGCTGCTGATTGCTGTTTTTACTGTGCTGATTGCGCGTCTGGATGCCGATAATCTGCAACAGCGTGTGAATGAGCAGCTGGCGCAGATGAGCGGGCAGAAAATGCATAGCGGCAAGCCCAGTTTAAGCCTGCTGCACGGGGCCAGCCTGAAATTGCCGACTGTGCGTATCGGTGAAGATGGCGATGCATGGCGGCTTAGCGCCGATGTTGTGCGCATTGATATTTCGTTGTGGTCCTTGCTGACCGGGAGCCTGCATTTTTCGGCGATTGATATGATTCGCCCGGTTTTACATTTGCGCCGGGGCATGTCGCCGCAGACCTTGTTTGCCGAACATTTGCCCGAGCATATTGGCATATTGCGTATCCGGCATGGCCGATTGTTTGTGCAGGATGCGTTGCTGGCCGATAGCGTGCTGGCCGTTGTGCGGCATATTAAACGCGAGCGGCAGACCACTTGGGAAGTGGAGAGCCGTTTTGCCAACGGTGATTTTTCCTCGCAGGGCTATATCCGTTCCGATAAATCGGGGCGAAAGGTGGCCTTCGGGCGAATTTCCGCCACCCAGTTGCACATGCAGCAGTTGGATATCTTGCCTCTACCCCCTTCGCATTATGATTTGTTTGATACTTCGCTGACCTTCCATTTCGATACCAAACAGCAGTGGCAGTGGTCGGGAAATGTGCTGACGCACGACAGCCACGACGAACTACCCGATCTGATTTTACGTGGTAAGGTGATTGGTAGCGGTTGGCGGGATTTCCGCCTGCACGATGCGTTGGTGAAATTCGGTAAAAAAAGCCGTTTGCAGATTACCGGCGGTTGTGCATTGGCACAGGCATGCAAGCTGGGTATCCATACGCGCGGCGCGGATGCGCAGCGATTGCTCGGTGCAATTGCCGTCAAAACGCCGTTGCAAGCTAAATTGGATGCGACGGTTGAGTTCGTGGAGCAGGAAAAGGGCTGGCAAGTGGCGGGTGATCTCGGTTTGCGGCGTATTCGCTGGTCGGCTACAGATTTGCCGAATATGACCATTAAATTGTCGAAGATGAATTTCACTGGCATCGATGATTTTCAGCTTTCGCAGGCAACCATCAAGCCGACTGGCGGCCAAGGCGATATTTTTATCAGTGCCGGACGCAGTGGTAAACAGCAAGGCTTTGTCGCGGCGCGATTCAATAAACTTGATACGCTTTGGCTGCCGCTGGGCAATATCGCGCTGCAATCGCTCGCTTGGCCAGCGGATATTGCCGGTCAAGGGCCGCTTAGCGGTTCTGTGGAATGGGTGTTCAAAGCGGAAAATTCATTGCTTGGATTTGATGTGGATGCCAGTAGCAGCGACATCGCATTTGGCGAACTTGCCAAACCGGCGGGCATGCGTGCGCAACTTATCGGTCATTATTTTACTGATGCGCGCGGCGGTTTTCTGCAAATTGGTGCGTTGGAGCTCGGCGATTCGTATGTGAAAAAAGTCGCTTGGCCGATGCCCGGCAATAAGCAGCGCCCGTTTGTCGGCAGCAGCCGCATTGATGTGGATGCGTTGCGTGCTGACGGATTGAAATTGCCGAAGGAATTTGCCGGCTGGCGCGGGCGTATCGCGGGCGGCGGTAGCTTCTCCATTGCCAAAGATCAGTCGTCTTTGCAGGACTTGGCCGCTGCCGACGGCATGGTGTCTTTAAATGAATTCGGCATCGGGCAGGATCAATGGAGCGGCAATCTGCGTTTCGAGCAAGGTAAATTGACGAGCCAATCCCTGCATTGGCAGCGCGATTCGCAGTTTGCGGATGCGGCCATTGATGTGGATTTACGCACGCGGCGCGGCAAGTTGGATATTCTGCGCAGCAGTAGTGTATGGTCGGCGCAGGACGGACTTCCCGACTGGTTGGCGGGGATGCAATTGCACGGTGATTTTGCCAAGGTGGATTTGACTTGGGGGGAGAATTTGTGGAAAGGCATGCACGGCAGTTTTTCGCTGGCTGGGGATGAGCTGACGTTGAATAAAGTGCGCGGCGAATTCGCTGGTGGGCGCGTGCAAAGCAAGTATATAAGCATGCGAATCAAACCGGGCAGCATCGATTTCGATGCCCGCTTGCGCATGTCGGTTGTGCAACTCGACAAGGTTGCCGGGCTTGCCAATATGGTCGGTGCAGATATGGATGGATATATATTTTTCAATGGTTTCATGCACGGGAGTCTGCCTGTTGGCACGGGTACGGCATGGCGTGGCAACGGCGATATCGAAATTCATCGTGGGCGCTGGAAAGCAGCCAAGGCGGCGCACTTTATTTTGTGGAAGCATGAAGCGTCGGGTGCTGAAAAAAGTGCTTCGGGCGAGCGTTTTTCACGTTTGGCGGCGCGTTTTCACTTCCGCGACAACGGCCTTGAACTGACACGCCTTAAATTCGACAGCGGTAAGATGAAAGCCAGTGGTAAGGCGAATGTCAGTCCGGCAGGCGATATTCGCGGGCATTTGCAGGCGCGTACGTGTGGACAAAGATTGGCGATTGAGGTTTCCGGTCGCTGGCCTTCATTGGCGGCGTTTTTTGCGGATGCGGCGCATCCTCAGTAACGGGTGCTTATTTAGCCTTTAAAGTTTTCAGGAATTCGATGACGTCGCGGCGGTTTTGCGGATCGGCCATTTCCGGAATTGTCGGCATAACCAGCCCGTAAGGGTTCGATTCCGTCAGCGCTTTGGCTGTTTCATTCTTTTTGGCGAATTCGGCAGGGCCAGCAATCCACTGAAAAAGCCATGCTTCGTCATGCCGATCCAGAACATTGCGTAGTCCGGGAGCACCGACGGGACTGGTTTCGTAGTCGGTACGATGGCAATGAATGCAGATGTTTTTGAAGATTTTTTCGCCGTGTTTGACGTTGCCGACGATGGTTTTTATTGCTGTTGTTTTATCAACTTCGGCAGCTTGTAATGGCATAATGCAGGGCAAAACGCCTACTGCCACAATAAGTATGGCAGCAAATCGAAGCGAGATCCTCTCAATTCCCCGTAACATCACCGCTGACTGTAGGCGAGTCTTCGGCTGTCGGCAAGTGTTGTGAACAAGATTGTGGCTAAAGCGGCTGTTTTTTCTTTCTAGACTTGCAGGGGGTATTTGCCTCGGGCCTAGGCTTGTATCAGCATGGGCGGAACAAGTTCTTATTTCCGGAGTTTAATCGTATGCCTGTTTCCAGTTTGACTGCCCTATCCCCGCTTGACGGACGTTATGCGGGAAAAATCAATGCGCTGCGCCCTGTTTTCAGTGAATTCGGCCTGATTCGCGCCCGCGTGACCGTCGAGGTGCGCTGGTTGGAGATGCTTGCTGCGCATCCGGGTATTAACGAAGTGCCCGGTTTTTCCGATGCCGCGCGCGCAGCGCTGCGTGCGATTGCCGACGATTTCGATGAAAAAGACGCTGCGCGCATCAAAAGTATTGAAATCAATACCAACCACGATGTGAAGGCCGTCGAGTATTTTCTCAAGGAAAAAGTCGCTGAACATGCCGAATTGGAAGCGGTTTCCGAGTTTATTCATTTTGCCTGCACCTCGGAGGACATCAACAATCTGTCGTATGCGCTGATGCTCAAGGAAGCACGCGATGCGGTGCTGCTGCCGGCTTTCGACAAGGTGATTGCCGGCCTGAAAAAAGGTGCGCACGATATGGCCGACGCCGCTATGCTGTCGCGTACGCACGGCCAACCGGCCAGCCCGACAACCATGGGCAAGGAATGGGCGAATGTCGCCTATCGCTTAGAGCGCCAACGCCAGCAATTCGCGGCAGTACCGATTATGGGAAAAATTAACGGTGCAGTGGGCAATTACAATGCGCATATGATCAGTTATCCGGAGGTCGATTGGGCGCAGACGGCGGGCGATTTTGTCGAATCGCTTGGCTTGACATGGAATCCGTACACCACCCAAATCGAGCCGCACGATTATATCGCCGAATACAACGCGGCACTTTCCCGATTCAATAATATCGTGCTCGATTTTTGCCGCGATATCTGGTCGTACATTTCCATCGGTTATTTCCGCCAGATTACCATTCCCGGCGAAGTCGGTTCCTCGACCATGCCGCATAAGGTGAATCCCATCGATTTCGAAAATGCCGAAGGCAATCTCGGTCTGGCCAATGCGCTGCTCGATCATCTTGGGGCAAAATTAATGGTATCGCGCTGGCAGCGCGATCTTTCCGATTCCACGGCCTTGCGCAATCTCGGTTCCGGTTTCGGTTATTCGCTGCTTGCGTATCAATCTTTGCAACGCGGAATTGGTAAATTGGCTTTAGCCGAAGAACATCTTGCCGCCGATTTGGACGATACATGGGAGGTGCTCGGCGAGGCCGTGCAAACGGTGATGCGTCGCTACGGCCTGCCCAACCCGTATGAACAGATGAAGGAATTAACGCGCGGCAAAGGCATTACCGCCAAGGCAATGCATGATTTTGTTTCCGGCTTGGATATTCCTGCGGAAGCCAAGCAGCACTTGCTGGCCTTAAGCCCGGCCACTTATACCGGCAATGCTGCTGAACAGGCGAAGCGCATTTAAGGCCGCAAAGTCTCCGGCAATTGGAAGGTAACGCGTTCCTCGGCGGTTTTTAGCGGCGTGACAGTGTTTGCACCCAATTCACGGAGTTTGTCCAGCAGTTCCTGAACCAATTCCTCCGGTGCGGAAGCGCCAGCGGTTACCCCGATGCATTCGGCATCTTGCAGCCATTCCGGCAACACATCGTCTGCCGTATCCAATAGGTAGGCGCGCGCCCCTTGCCGTTCGGCGACTTCGCGCAGGCGATTGGAATTGGATGAATTTTTCGAGCCGATAACCAGCACCACACAGCATTTTTCAGCCATCACTTTAACGGCTTCCTGGCGGTTGGTCGTGGCATAGCAGATGTCGTCGCGTTTGGGGCCGAGAATATCCGGGAAACGCGTTTTCAGGGCGCGCACCACATCTTTGGTATCATCGACGCTGAGTGTGGTTTGTGTGACATAGGCGAGTTTTTTGTCGTCGGCGACTTCGAGTTTGGCAACCTCGTCGGCTTCGGAAACCAGCAGCACCGCGCCTTCCGGAGCCTGACCCATGGTTCCTTCCACTTCGGGATGGCCAGCATGGCCGATGAGAATAATTTGATTGCCGTCGCGATAATGGCGAATCAACGCCATATGCACCTTGGTGACCAGCGGGCAGGTGGCATCGATGACTGCCACATCGCGATCTCTGGCCGCTTTTTGCACCGCCTGACTGACACCGTGTGCGGAAAAAATAAGCAAGGAGCCGTCCGGTGCATCGCATACTTCGTCGATAAATACCGCACCTTTGCGGCGCAGATTTTCGACAACATATTTATTGTGTACAATTTCGTGGCGCACATAAACCGGTGCGCCGAATTGTTCGATGGCCTGTTCGACCACGGCAATGGCGCGATCAACGCCAGCGCAAAAACCGCGCGGTTCTGCCAATAACACTTGCATAACTGTTATACTCCTCGACGAAATCTGCCGAAACACTAGCATGAGCGCCTGCAAAGGGTGAAATGAAGGAGAAACAACGATGCCGTACACACTGAACGTGGGTGATAATGCCCCCGATATTGAGCTGCCGGTCTGGCCTGAGGGAACACTTAAACTATCCGACTTACGCGGGCGTTGGGTGGTGCTGTATTTCTATCCCAAAGACAGCACCTCGGGTTGCACCACCGAATCCTGCGAATTCCGCGATGCATTGCCCGATTTTTCGGCTGCCGATGCGGCGATTGTCGGCGTTAGCCGCGATTCGCTGGCTTCGCATCAACGCTTTGCCGATAAACAGGCCTTGCCGTTTCAATTGATTTCCGATGCCGACGAATTGTTGTGTTCGGCCTTCGATGTGATGCAAATGAAGAATATGTACGGCAAACAGGTGCGCGGTGTCGAGCGTTCGACATTTTTGATTGATGCGGACGGCGTGGTGCGCGAAGTGTGGCGCAAGGTGCGTGTCAAAGAGCATGTTGCAGCAGTATTGGCGCGTTTGCAGGAATTGCAGGGGTAGTTTTGTTTTCCGGCAAACGGATTCTGCTGGGTATCGGTGGCGGCATTGCCGCCTATCGCAGTGCCGAATTGGCGCGTCTGCTGATCAAACAAGGTGCAGATGTGCGCACGTTGATGACCCGTTCGGCGTGCCAATTTATCACCCCGATGACCATGGAAGCATTGACTGGTGAAGCGGCGCATACGGATTTATTCGATTTGACCGCAGAACGTGAAATGGGCCATATCCAACTGGCGCGCTGGGCCGATGCCTTGCTGGTTGCACCGGCAACAGCCGATTTGATGGCTAAATTTGCGCACGGTGTTTGCGATAATCTGCTGACCACCTTGTTTCAGGTATGCCAAGCACCTGTGTTGCTGGCCCCGGCGATGAATGTTTCGATGTGGGAAGCGCCAGCTACGCAGCGCAATTTCACGACGCTTTCCGAGCAGGGTATGCGTTTTATCGGCCCCGAAGCAGGGCAACTGGCTTGCGGTGAAAGCGGTCCCGGACGCATGAGCGAACCGCAGGCGATTGTTGCCGCACTTGCGCCGCTTCTGATCAAGCAGGATTTGCGCGGTCAGCATTGGGTCGTCAATGCCGGGCCGACTTGGGAAGCTTGGGATGATGTGCGTGTGTTGAGCAATCGTGCCAGCGGCAGATTCGGTGTATTGCTGGCCGATGCAGCGGCGGCGCGTGGGACGCGGGTGACGCTAATTGCCGGACCGCGTGTGCCGCAAAACGAGCAGCAGATGGAACGCATCAATGTGACATCGGCGCAGGATATGTTGCAAAGCTGCCAGCAGCATGCCCGTGGCGCGGATGTGTTCGTGGCTACGGCGGCGGTCAGTGATTATCGGTTTGCTGAAACAGCAAGCGGAAAACTCAAACGCGGCAACGGCGAAATGACCGTTCGTCTTGCCGAAAACACCGATATTGTTGCACATATTGCGGCAATGCAGGATCGCCCGAAGCTGGTGATTGCTTTTGCTGCCGAGGCGGATTCGCATGTCGATTCGGCACGCGATAAGATGCAGAAAAAAGGCGCGGATGCGATATTTGCCAACGATATTTCGCGCATGGGCAGCGATGAAGGCGCGGGTTGGTGGTTGGGCGGCGATTCGCTCGAACAGGCCGAAGGCATGAACAAGGTGCAATTGGCGGCATGGTTGCTGGCGCGCATCAAACGGATGCAGGGCGAAGATATGCAGACAAAAGACGCCAACGAGGGAGAAAAAGTATGAGTGAGGGAAATGTAACGGTGCAAATTTGCCGCTTGCCGCACGGCGAAGGCATGGAATTGCCGCATTTTGCCAGCGAACTGGCGGCGGGGGCGGATTTGCGTGCTGCAGTGGGCGAAGATGTGGTCTTGCAGCCGGGCGAACGGCGTTTGATTCCGACCGGTTTTGCGATGGCTTTGCCTGCCGGGTTCGAGGCGCAGGTGCGTCCGCGTTCCGGTTTGGCGTTAAAACACGGCATCAGCGTGTTGAATAGTCCGGGAACCGTCGATGCCGATTATCGCGGCGAGGTTGGGGTGATTTTAATCAATCATGGCGAACACGATTTTCATATCCAGCGTGGTGACCGCATTGCTCAGATGGTGATTGCATCGCTGCCGCCGGTGGCCTTCGCCGAAGTACAGACATTGGATGAAACGGTGCGCGGCAGCGGCGGTTTCGGCAGTTCGGGCAAGCAATAGTGCTCGATTTGCTCGATTCGCGGCGCTTGCGCTATCTGCTTGCAGCGTTATTGCGCATCGCGGCCTGCCCGCAACCGCTTTCCGGGCGTCATTTGGCGGAAATATTGCAGTGTCCGCGCCGTTATCTTGAGCCGGATATGCAGGCTTTGGTGGCTGGTGGAATTTTACAATCGCGGCGTGGTGCGGGCGGCGGTTATTCGCTGGCGCGCAACGCGCAACGCATTGCACTGAGCGATATTCTCACCTGCCTGCAGAGTGTGGAAGAAGAAAAACAGCAGGCCGACGCTTGCCGTTTGCAGCAGGCGGTGGTGATGCCGCTTTTGCAGCAGGCCAAAGCATCGTGTCATCGCGGTTTGCAGGAATGGACGCTGGCCAGTTTTTTGCAACAGGCGGAGCAGCAGGGGATGATTCAGGCAAGCGAGGCGACGCCCAATTTTTCTATTTAGATATGTATCAATGACGATTTTTTTGTCTGCTATGCAAGCAAAACATGTTTGAAAAAACGGCTGGCCTGTTGTACGGCAAGGGGCTTGAAATTGCCCGCAGTTGGCATGCCGCGCATGGTCGCAAGCCGCGCGTGGCAATCATCAACGGCATTTGCCATGGGCAATTAAAAACACTGGCCGAGTTTTCGGAGAAATTAATTGTACAGCAGCAACGGCGCGACGAATGTATAGACCTGCAACGCGCCGGATATGCGATGACCCGGCATATTCGCGACGGCGATTTCGATGTGGTATTGATTTTGGCGGGCAGGCAGCGCGAGCAGACCTTGGGTTGGCTGGCGGCGGGCGCGAAACTGCTTGCCGATGATGGGTGTTTGGCATTTTGCGCGGCTAATAGCATGGGTGCGAAAGGTTATGAAACGCGCCTCAAACAGCTTGCTTCCGTGCGTGTGAGCAGCAAATCAAAATGCCGTTTTTCAGTGATTGCCGGGCGCGATATTAGCAATTTTCAGTTGCTGGACGATTGGCAAGCGGCGGCTGTGCCGCGAGTTCTGGCGGAGAGCGGTTTGCTGTCTTGTCCGGGGCTGTTTAGTTGGGATCGGTCCGATGCCGGGTCGCGCTTGCTGCTGGAGCATTTACCGGATGATATTACGGGTCGTGGTATGGATTTGGGTTGTGGCAACGGTTATTTGTCGCGGCATGTGCTGGAGAATTTCACAGCGATTCGTGAATGGCATGCCGTGGATGTGGATGCGGTGGCGGTGCATTGTGCGCAGCAGAATTTGTCTGCTTTCAGTGATGTGCATCTGTATATGCACTGGCTGGACGCGACGCGCGAGGCGTTGCCCGGCGGTTTGGATGTGGTGTTGATGAATCCGCCGTTTCATAAGGAGCGCGCTGATTGTGTGGCGCTCGGGCAGGCGATGATTGCTGCTGCGATGCGCAGCCTAAAGCCTGCGGGGCGCTTGTTGTTGGTGGCCAACCGGCATTTACCGTATGAATTGGAGCTTTATCAAGGGTTTGATTGTGTGCAGAGCTTGTTTGAGGGGGACGGGTATAAGGTGATGCAATGTGACGGGGTAACGTAGCGTTTTTTGTTGATCTCCGGTATTTCTTCTTCTTTGCGTGCTCAAAGAAGAAGCAAGAAAGAGCACCCGGCGAGGCGGTGAATTCCCGGCCCGTGCATTTACCAAACGGGCGCAACATCGCGCTTAACCGTTTCGTAAACACCCGTTCCGGCACAGCCTCAAACGGGGGCAAGGTCAGAATCAGTTTTTTGTATATGGACAAGAATTTGTACGGGTGGATTATTTAAACCCACCCGTTTTTTTGACGATTTCGTAGCATTTTACCGGTTCATCGCGGTTTTTTACCTTAATTTCGCCTTTTTCGCGCATTAACACGGCGTGTTTGCAGTAGGCGTGGGTTTGTTCGCCGACAAGAATTTCTTGGCCTTCGGCGATTTGTTCCAAGCGGGCGGCGACATTGACCGTATCGCCGATGACCGTGTAATCCATGCGGTTTTTAGCGCCGACGTTGCCGGCCACCACGCTGCCGGTATTGACGCCGATACCGACCTGAAAAATCGGCAATCCGCGAGCGTTGCGCTCTTGCATCAGTGCGGCGATTTTTTCCTGCATGCCCATCGCGGCGCGAACCGCATTCAGCGGTGCGGCGGCTTTATCCTTTCGCGCCGGAAACACGGCCATCAATTCATCACCGACGAATTTATCGAGAATACCGTTGTTTTTGAAAATAATGCCGACCATGGCATCGAAATATTCGTTGAGCATGGCGATGATTTCTTCCGGCGACATGTTTTCCGACAAGGTGGTAAACGAACGGATGTCGGCGAATAAGAGCGTCGCCTCGCAGCGCTCGTTTTTCAGCGGGTCTTCATCTTGCGATAAAATCATCTGCTCAATCACATCGTCGCCGACATAACGCGCCAGATAAGCGCGCAGCACCGATTCGCGTTTGAGTTTTTCCTGCAAGGCCTGCATTTTCGCCGTGTGTTGTTTGACCCGCGCCACCAGTTCAGCGAAGTTGCGTTTGCCTTTATCTACTTCGGCGGCCAGCACACGAATACTCTGCTCCACCTGATGTAATTCCGCGGGTGCATTCTTCGCCAGTGCTTCGGCTTTTTTGCGTTTACCGGCAGCAATCAGATTGGCGGATTGGGCCAAACGTTGGATATGCCTGTTGCCGGACAGCAGCAATGCAAAGCCTGCGAGCAGGCTGATAAGGGCAAGGCAAGCCAGTGCCAAAACCTGCGTATCGGGATTGATGCCGCTTTGCAGCAAAAGAGCCGTAGCAATCAGCGACGGAACCAGACCGAGCAGCAGAAAAATCAGTGCATTACGCATATGTCGGTCTCAAAATTTCTCTGGGTTTGCCACGTTTTCAACTCCTCGGACGGATTGATGTAGCACGATGGTAGCTGTTTTGGCATGTTGCCGATAGATGTGCTCGATAAGTCGATGCGGGAAAACACGTTTTTCATCGTTTATCCTGCGGCTTGCGGCTGTGAAAGGCCTTGTTGCGAAAAATATCGATGCGAAAAGGCGTACCGCGAAATTCGAGTTCGACGCCGCTTGGGGTGATGGCGAGCAGCCGAAGTTGCGGCGATATATTGTCGCCTTGACGCTGGATATGACCGTTGATGAAGACCATGCGTGCTTGCGGTTTCGGGTCGAAGATATGTCCGGAAATCTGAATGGGCGGTAGCGATTGCTGAACGGATACCGGCAGTTGGCTACGCAGCGGTGTATTTTGCAGTGCTTTTTCTGGTGGTGATTCTGTTCGTGATGGTGGCGGCGATGGTTTAGCCGCAACCGGGTTTTGCGCGGGTTTGGGCATTGTTTGTTTCACTTTATTTTCCGTTTGCTGCCGGACGGCTGTTTCTACAGGCGCTGGCGCAGCTTGAAACGATGGCTGGCTGGTCGCAGGCAGTTCCGGGGCGGCTTGTGTTGTGCGGGGAATAGCCGGTGTGCTTGCCGGCGCGTTGATTGCGACAGACATTGCATGTTGGCGAACGGGAAACATTTGCATGCCGACGGCAGCCAGCAGCACAATGCCCAGCGCACCAATCAACATGTATTGCCATGCCGGTCGCGATGCCGTTTGCGCATCGTCGGCATGATGGCTGTGAATGGACGGCAGTTGACCTTTGCGGGCCTCGGCATCCGATTTTTTTAGCGCATCAAGGATGTACGACATGTGTTTTTCCGCTGGATGCTTGTTTTGTGGGGGCAGTTTTTTTTATCTCCGGCAGCAGGCGAGGACCGGGTGTATGCAGCGCCGTATTCAAGCGAATCAGTGTTTGTGGACCGGCAGCGCCGTCCGGCGGCAAGCCGGTATCGCGTTGGAATTGGCGCAAGCGGCGAACCCAGTTGCCCTGATAAATACCTGGAATGCGTTGCATGGATAGGGCGGGTTCGAGTGTAGCTAGTTTTTCATTCAGCCATTTGGCCGAAGGCCCGGCAGTGCCGGGCAACAGGTCGCCGCTGTATGCTTTGGGCGTGCGCCACAACAAGGTGAATGTTTGCATCCAATGCTGGCGCAATACGGGCAGTGGAATACGCACTTGCTTATCGCCGATGACGGCGTTTGCCGTATCGCCGTTCAGCGATAAAACAGCCAAATATACAACATCGCCTGTACCATTTTGCCATGCCAGAACGGCGGGGCGATTCAACGACCGCAAGCGGCCTAAATCGCCGATTTGTTGCAGGCATGCCAAGCCTTGCGTGACGGCAAAAGCGCATGGATCCAGCGAATCAGGCAACGTCATGTTCCAAGTTTTGAACAGCGCTCGAAAAGCGCTTTCGCGGCTTTGCGCAGTGTCGATTTCTGCAGGCCATGCCCAAGGTTTTTCTGCGTTTTTATGTGTTGTCACGTTTGTTGGCGGCTCGTTTTGCGCAGGTGTTGTTTGTGAATGCTTTACTTGTGAACGAGCGGCTTGTGAATGAGCCGTTTGCGTTATTGTTTGCCCGGCGGGCGGCGGCGTTTTATGCGATGTGGCTATAAACGTGCCGACAAACAGGGCGATTACGGCAAATCCGCCAACCATCAACGGTATTTTCCAACGCTTGCGTGTGCCGTCGGGGTTGTGTTCGCCGAGTACCTCGCGGCAGGCCTGACGGACGATGTTGCGGTCGATTTTTTTAACACTACCGGCATATGCGCCGAGCATGGCGCGGTCGCAAATCAGGTTGATTAGGCGGGGAATGCCCTGACTGATGCGGTGGATATGCGCTTGGGCAGCCGTGCTGAAAACCGCCTCATCGCAGCCGGCGACGGACAAGCGGTGTGCAATATATGCGTTGGTTTCTTTCCGGTTCAGGGCTTGTAAATGATAGCGGGCGGTGATGCGTTGCGATAATTGACGCAAATCGGCATGCGCCAGTTTTTGTTGCAGTTCCGGTTGGCCGAGCAGGATGATTTGCAGCAGTTTTCGTTCGTCGGTCTCCAGATTGGTGAGCAGGCGCAGTTGTTCGAGCACATCGCTATCGAGATTTTGCGCTTCGTCGATAATCAGTACGGTTTTGCGCCCTTCGGCATGGCGGGCGAGCAGATAATGGTTAATCGCATCGACCAACAGGCGGTTGCTTTGCGTGTTTTGTGCATAATCAATGCCCAGTTCATCGCAAATATTGGCCAGCAGTTCGACAACGGACAGGCGCGGATTGATGATGAAGGCAACATCGACATCGGCGGGCGTTTTTTCCAACAGGCAGCGGCATAAGGTGGTTTTTCCGGTTCCGACTTCGCCAGTCAGCAGCACAAAACCGCCGTCGTGTTCGATGCCGTAGAGCAAATGCGCCAGCGCTTCGCGGTGCTGTTCGCTCATAAACAGAAAGCGCGGATTCGGCGCGATGGAAAAAGGCGCTTCGCGTAACTGAAAGTGATTGGCGTACAGAATACCCATATCAGCGAAGCATGCGTAAATTAACGGGTGCTGTCATGCCTTGCCGGTGTTTTTGTCGAAGCGACTCTCGAAGTTACGAATCCAATCGGCGATGTCGCGGTACACCGGCAGGTGGTCGAATCGTTTTCTGGCGGTCAACGGATTGAACCAGATATTCATGCCGGTAAGTTCGAAATGATCGCAGCTTAAGGTAGCGATGTGCTCGCCCCAGATGGCCGATGTGACGGATACCTGCGAATCGTTTGCGCCCTCGATAGCCTCGATTCGACGACCAAAGCGGCGCATGAGCCACGGCAGTTCGTGTACCGGTCTGGCCGCCGAATAGCTGCGGTAGACGACCATGTCGCAGTTTGGTGTTTGTTTGTTGAAATCGGCCATAGCGGCAAGGGTCAAATCGGTAACGGCGGGTAGGTGGCGGTAGGGCGAATACCATGTGTTCATTTCGTGATCGGCGAGAATCGAGCCGCGATGCGGCGAGGCGAGCGTGGTCAGGCTGGCGGTTTTGCGGCGGCCGCCCAGATGGCGGATGTAAAAACGGGCATCGACACCACCCATCGAATGGGCAATCAGATGCAAGGGGCCGCTTTCGTGCTCTAAAAATTTGGCGAGAAAACGGGCACGTGTTTCGCTGCGTTGCGCAAGCGGCATTTGCGGTATGAGAACGGTAAACCCCTGTTTTTGCAACATGGCCGGAACACCGCGAAAATATTCCCAGCACAACATCCGGGTAAAACCCAGCATACCGCACAGCAGCACGATTTTCGGCTGGCGGCGATTTGCCTGCGTCATTTTTCCTTGTTGATAAATCGCAATAAGGAAAGCTGCGGCGAGCGCGGTCCGTCGATGGGAACCGGATAATCGCCGGAAAAACAGGCATCGCAATGGGTGCTGCGCGGTTTGCCGACGGCGCGGTAAAGGCCGTCGAAGGAAACGAAAGCCAGTGAATCCGCATCCAGTGCTTTGCACATTTCATCGGCATCCATTTTGTTGGCCATCAACTGATCTTCGTCCGGTGTATCAATGCCGTAATAGCAGGAGTGCTTGGTCGGCGGGCTGGAAATGCGCAAATGCACTTCTTTTGCCCCGGCGCGGCGTACCATTTCGACCAATTTGCGGCTGGTTGTGCCGCGTACAATCGAATCATCGACCAAAACTACGCGTTTGCCTTCGATCAGTTCGCGGTTGGGGTTGAGTTTGAGCTTCACACCGAAATTGCGAATCGATTGCTTCGGTTCGATGAAGGTGCGGCCAATATAATGATTGCGAATCAGCCCCATCTGGAAAGGCAGTCCGGCAGCTTCGGCATAACCCAT
>JAJRWP010000100.1 GCA_021545645.1 Zetaproteobacteria bacterium
ATCCTTAAACTCAGCGCCGCCAGTCTCGGCGAGAACCTTGGTAATCGCAGCCGTCAGCGTTGTCTTACCATGATCCACATGACCAATCGTGCCAATGTTGACGTGCGGTTTGTTCCGCTCAAATTTCTCTTTAGACATGTCTATATCCTCGCTTTACTCGCCGTCAGCCCTTGACGCTGGCGATAATTTCCTTGGTAATGTTATTCGGCACTTCTTCATAGTGCTCAAACTGCATGGTGTAGTTGGCACGACCCTGCGACATCGAACGCACCTGCGTGGCGTAACCGAACATCTCGGACAACGGCACTTCCGCATCAATCACTTTCGCACCGCTGCGATCTTCCATGCCATTGATGCGACCGCGACGACGATTCAAATCGCCGACAATATCGCCCATATAATCTTCCGGGGTAACCACCTCAACCTTCATCATCGGCTCAAGCATCACCGGCTTAGCCTGCAATGCACCTTCCTTGAAGCCCATCGAACCGGCAATCTTGAATGCCATTTCCGAGGAATCGACGTCATGGTAGGAACCGTCGTACAAGGTTGCCTTGATATCAACCATCGGATAACCGGCCAGAACACCATTCTGCATGGCTTCTTCAATACCCTTGCCTACCGCCGGAATATACTCGCGCGGCACTGCACCACCGACAATCTTGTCTTCAAATTCAAAACCAGCACCCGGTTCCTGCGGTGATATTTCCAGCCACACATGACCATACTGACCGCGACCGCCGGACTGACGGACAAACTTGCCTTCGGCCTTGACTGTGCTGCGAATAGTTTCGCGATAAGCCACTTGCGGCTTGCCGACGTTGGCATCCACAGAAAATTCACGCTGCATGCGATCAACCAGAATCTCCAGATGCAACTCGCCCATGCCGGAAATAATCGTCTGACCTGTCTCTTCGTCGGTATGCACACGGAAAGAAGGATCTTCGGCAGCCAATTTACCCAATGCAATACCCATCTTCTCTTGGTCTGCCTTGGTTTTCGGTTCAATAGCCACGGAGATCACCGGCTCCGGGAATTCCATACGCTCAAGCACAATCTGATCGGTATCAACACACAACGTATCGCCAGTCGTGGTGCTCTTCAGACCCACGGCGGCAGCAATATCGCCAGCACGCACTTCTTTGATTTCTTTACGGTCGTTGGAGTGCATCTGCAAAATACGCCCAATGCGCTCCTTCTTGCCCTTGGTCGAGTTGATAATATACGAACCCGCTTCAAGCACACCGGAATAAACACGGAAGAAGGTCAAGGTCCCGACAAAAGGATCAGTCATCACCTTAAACGCCAGCGCGGAGAACGGTGCATCATCGGAACTTGGGCGAGTGTCTTCCTCTTCGGAATCCACCTTGTGACCCTTAATCGCCGGCACATCAATCGGCGCAGGCATGAAATCAACTACTGCATCAAGCAAGGTCTGCACGCCTTTATTCTTAAACGCCGTGCCGCAAAGCACCGGAATCAAATCAATATTAACCACCGCCTGACGAATACAATCCTTGAGTGCAGCTTCTTCAATCTCGCTACCTTCCAAATAGGCTTCCATCAAGTCGTCGTTGTGCACCAAAACAGCATCAAGAAGCTTTTCGCGATATTCTTCGGCCTGATCGACCATATCGGCAGGAATATCTTCGACATCATACTCCGCACCCATGGCCTCATCGTGCCAAACCACGGCCTTCATGCGCACCAAGTCAATAACACCCTTGAAATTCTCTTCGGCCCCGATGGGCAGATTCACCGGAACGGCATTATGACCCAAGCGCTCGCTAATTTCATCGACGACACGAAAAAACTCAGCACCGGTACGATCCATTTTGTTAACAAAAGCGATGCGCGGCACTTTGTATTTATCCGCCTGACGCCATACCGTTTCGGACTGCGGCTCAACACCGCCAACGGCACAAAACACACCAACAGCGCCATCCAGCACACGCAGCGAACGCTCCACCTCAATGGTGAAGTCCACATGTCCGGGGGTATCAATGATATTAATTTGATGATTGTTCCATTCGCAGGTTGTCGCTGCGGAAGTGATGGTAATACCGCGTTCCTGCTCCTGCTCCATCCAATCCATGGTCGCAGCGCCATCGTGCACTTCGCCGATCTTATGCGTCACGCCGGTATAGAAAAGAATACGCTCGGTCGTTGTCGTCTTGCCAGCGTCAATATGCGCCATAATGCCGATATTGCGTACGCGCGCTAATGGTGTCTTACGGGCCACGGTGCCTTACTCCTTCACTTAGAACTATTTAAGAACAATCTTAAACTTTAAAACTTACAACAAACTACCAGCGATAATGTGCAAATGCCTTATTCGCTTCCGCCATGCGGTGTGTTTCGTCACGCTTCTTGAACGCGCCGCCACGATCACTCACGGCATCGACAATTTCATTACCTAGGCGCTCCATCATCGTGTGCTCGGAACGCTTGCGGGCAAACTCCACCAACCAACGAATAGCCAGCGACTCTTTGCGACGCTCGGAAACCTCAATCGGCACCTGATACGTTGCGCCGCCGACACGACGCGACTTCACTTCCACCAGCGGCTTCACAGCCTCCAGCGCTTTGTGCAGCGCGCTCAACGGCTCGGTCTTCAAACGTTCGGCTGCATAATCCATAGCGCCGTAAACAATATGCTCGGCAGTATTCTTCTTACCATCCCACATCACCTTATTGACAACGGTAGAAACCGTGCGGTCGCCGAATTTGGCATCCGGGGTGACGGGACGAATCTGGGCAGGACCTTTACGTGGCATTGATCAACTCCTACTTCGGACGCTTGGCGCCATACTTGGAACGCGCCTGTCTGCGGCCGTCAACGCCAGTGGTATCAAGAACACCACGCAAAATATGATAGCGAACACCGGGCAAATCCTTCACACGTCCGCCACGAATCAGCACAACCGAATGCTCCTGCAACTTGTGCCCTTCGCCGGGAATATAAGCGGTGACTTCCTGACCGTTGGTCAGGCGCACACGCGCCACTTTACGCAAAGCCGAGTTCGGCTTCTTCGGTGTCGTCGTATAAACACGCGTACACACACCGCGACGTTGCGGACATGCATCCAGCGCTGGAACTTTGTTGATTTTTCGCTTGTCCTTGCGGCCTTTGCGGATCAACTGATTAATCGTTGGCATCAACTACCTCTTATTCCGTTTCTTTACCCAGCCATACCCACACAGGGGTGGCGAAGGGCCGCGAACCTTAGTGAGGCCCGGCTTGACTGTCAACCGCTGTTTGTCGGCATTTGGCGACGAGTCAAAAAACAAGCCGCCCGAAGCTATTTCAATTTAATATTCTGCCGGTTTAATTGCCAATCGTCTGCACACCATCCGCTGTGCCCATCAATACTACATCTGCGCCCTGATGCGAGAAAACACCGTTGGTGACCACACCCGGCACGCTATTCAATTCATCTTCCAAAGCACGCGCATCGGTGATTTTTAAATCATGCACATCAATGATGATATTGCCATTGTCGGTGATAAACCCTTCGCGCAATACCGGATTACCGCCGATTCTTCTGAGCACATCGGTAACCAACTCGCGAGCCATCGGAATCACCTCGACAGGCAGCGGGAAAGCACCCAAATATTCGACACGCTTGCTTGCATCGACAATGCACACAAACGAATCGGAAGCCGCAGCAACGATTTTTTCGCGGGTCAGTGCACCGCCGCCGCCCTTGGTCAGATTCTTACCGGCATCGAATTCATCCGCGCCATCGACATAAACAGACAACGAATCGACCTTGCTCAGCGCCTCGTTTAAATCCAGCACCGGAATACCGTGCCCCCTTAATCGCTCGGCTGTCGCCTCGGAACTGGCCACTGCACCGAGAATATCATCCTTGCGGGTTGCCAGTGCATCAATAAACATATTCGCCGTCGAGCCAGTGCCGACACCAACAATGCTACCGCTTTTCACGTATTCCAGTGCTGCTTCGGCAACTTTTTTCTTCATTTCATCCTGCGTCATGGAAATTCCTCCTCTATTTCTTGCTCAAACTATTTACCGCTCAATATTAACGTAAAACAGGTGTCTTGTCAGACAGCGCCTTTCTAGGCAGATGCCCGAAAGCAAGTCGAAAACGTGATTCACGCATCAATACCGGATCGGCAACGCCCGTTTCCTGAACCTTCAACCACAAAGCCTTGGCTTGGCGATACGGCGCAGGTGGAAATGTAAACCGCCATGTCGGGATGCTTAATTGACGGCGATGATAAATATACGTCCGCTTTTCTTTCTGCAACCGACGTTGCAATTGCTGTGCATAGGCGGCCAAATAAAGCCGTCCGAGCGCCACACCGAAACGATTATCCGATTTGATAAGCTCCGCCTCGAAACCTGCTTTTTTCCAAATATCGCGCACCCGTACCGCATCCTCGCGCTTGGCAAAGGTGCGCGGATCGTCAAAAGCATGCAATTCCACCTGCTCCTGCCGCTTAAGCGATATCACCGGCAAACCGCGCCCGACTAGAGTCTCGCGCATCGCTGCCGCCGCTTTCGGAACAATCATACGCCGGGTCACCACCCGCCACAGCACAGCATCCTCGCCCGGACGATCGGGCAACACATGCGCCGCAGACAAGGCCGAAGCCGATATAAACGGCGGCTGCCATGCCATCCAAGCCAGCCAAGCGCAAACAAACAGCGCCAATAAGGCCACGGACCTTCTTAGCACCGTCCTTTTCCTCGCTGGATGTGATGTCTTTTATATTGCATGCGGTTTCTCTATGCCGGTATTTATACGAAATGCCGCCGCGCCAACAAATGCAGGCCTTGCAAGGTTAATTGCGGTCGATATTCATCGACGCCCTGCATATCGGCCATGATGCGCCCCGCTAGGCCGCCGGTCGCCACCACCAGTGCATCGGCATATTCGGGTAAATCGTGCAAACGCCGAATAATGCCGTTCAGACCATCCACCGACGACCAATAACTGCCCGCTTGCATGCTGCCCGCCGTATCGCGGGCAATCAAATCATCCGTTGCTGCAAACGATACCTCCGGCAATTTGGCGGCGCGCCCGGCCAGAGCCTGCAACGCCACTTCCATGCCGGGCAAAATCAAGCCACCGGCATAATGCCCCGCAGCCGACACCACATCGAAAGTGGTCGCCGTACCGCAATCCATGACAACCACCGGCGCACCGAACACCTCGCGTGCCGCCAGCGCATTCACAATACGATCCGCACCGACCTCGCGTGGATTTTTGTAATCGACGGCCATGCCCGTTTTAACGCCCGGCGAACCGACAAACAGCGGACTTACGCCGAACACCTGCAGACAAGCCTCGCCGAGCAGCGGATCAAGATGCGGTACTACACTGGCCGCCATCACGCCGCGAATCGCCGATTTTCGCTCGCCACCCGCCGCGACATCAAGCAAACCATTAAGCAGCCCGCGCAATTTGAGCGCCAGTTCATCGCTGGTCATATTGCGCTCGCTGGACAAACGCCAGTGACCGATCATCGCGGCGTCGCGCACCAAGCCGAATTCCAAACAGCTATTGCCCATATCCACCAGCAGCATATCGCTGCCGCCCTGAGTTGATGTCTGATCGTTCACATAGCCTCCATCAATTGCAAATCACCGGCAATGATACGCCGCAAACCGGACGAGGTACGCAACAACAACGCCCCGTCGCTATCCAAGGCCTCGGCAATGCCGTCAATATAACCCGCGCCATCGTGAACGCGAACCGCCTTGCCACTGGCCGCATGCGCCTGCCACCAGCTTTCACGTACCGCTGCAAACCCATCACGCAAATAATCCCGGTATATCACATCCATTTCACACAGCACCGCCGCCGCCACATCCATGCGCCGGTGCTGTTGTCCGCTCAAGCTGCTCAAATCACCGGCAATCTCCGCCAAATCCTCCGGCCATCCGCCGTTCGGCGCACGCACATTGAGACCGATGCCGATCACGACCGCCTGCACCCGCCCCGGTTCGGCACGCATTTCGGTTAAAATACCGGCCAGCTTGCAATTTGCACACAAAATATCGTTCGGCCATTTGATGCGCACACCGGGCAGCAACGGCGATAGCGCCCGATGCACGGCAACCGCAGTCAGCAACGACAACTGCGGCACTTCCAACGGTGAAAGCGGTGGTCGCAACAAAATCGACATGCTCAGCGTTTGGCGCGCAGCACTGTGCCACGGACGCTGCAATCGTCCGCGACCATGCGTCTGCCGCTCGGCCAACATCACCAAACCGTCCGGCGCAACATCTTCATCATCATCCGCCAGCCCTTTTTCAGCCGGCCTTTTTTCAGCTAAACGCATCAGGGCGCTGTTCGTTGAATCCACCTCATCGACAACCATGCAACGGCTGCCGATTCGCTGCCCGGCCAAGCGCTTGATAAGCTGCGCGGCAATCAACACATCGCTTTCTAAACGATAACCGACACCACGTTCGGCGCGAATACTAATCCCGGATTCGTTTAAGGCGCGCACATGTTTCCAGACGGCGGTACGGCTGATACCCAGTTCAGTCGCCAGCACCGCCCCGGAAATCGGTGCGCGAGCGTCGGCAAGGCGGCACAGCAAAGCTTCACGCGTCGCATGCATCACTATATTTTGTCCCCCGAACCCACACGCATGGAAATATCCAATGCCGCCGTCGAATGGGTGATGGCCCCGATAGCCAAACGATCCACACCGGTTTGTGCATAGCTGCGCGCATTGGCTAGAGTGATATTGCCGGACGCCTCCAACACAATCGCCGCCGGAACCCGTGCCCGCGCTTGGCGCACCTGATCCGGCGTCATATTATCAAGTAAAATAATATCCGGCTCGGCAGCCACAGCCTCGCGCACCTCGTCCAGCGTTTCGCATTCCACCTCAACCCATGCCGCAGCATGCTCCGCCGCCGTTTGCTGCTGTAAACTGCGGCAGGCACGAATCGCCGCCGCAATCGAACCGGCGGCAGCAATGTGATTCTCCTTAATCAGCATACCCGCAGCCAAATCCATGCGATGATTGATACCACCGCCGTGACGCACGGCTTGTTTCTCCAAGTGCCGCAGGCCCGGCGTGGTTTTGCGTGTATCGACAATGCGGCAATGTGTTCCTGCCACCGCAGCCACAAAGGCATGCGTAGATGTCGCAATACCGGATAAATGCTGTATAAAATTCAGCGCCGTGCGCTCCGCCGACAGCAACGAACGCAACGGCCCGGACAATGTGGCGACCGTGTCGCCTTTGCAAACAGCGTCGCCGTCTTTGCGCAGCCATGTCTGTTCGATGCATGCATCGACAGCGGCAAAGCCCCGTTCACCCACGGCAATACCGGAAAGCACACCATCGGCTTTCGCGGTAATCATCGCATGCCCGGATTGATCGGCAGCAATCGTCGCCTTTGCAGTCAAATCATGTGCGGCGGCATCTTCTTCCAGCGCCAAAGCAATCAGCCGATCAATAGCGGCAATATCTATGCTTACAACATCCATAACACGCCACCGATAGCCACAGCAACAAACGGCACATTAAAAGGATGCACAATCAAACCGCGCGCCGCCGAAGCGGCACAACCGGCAAGCAGTGTGGCGGTCAGCGATTCAAACCAACCCACCTGCTGATACACATGCAAACTCCAACCGCAGCAAATCACCACCGTGATAATCAAACTAAGATGCCCCGGCAAGGTCTGCGCCGGATTCGCCGGAAAATTTAATTTGAAACGACCAGCACGATCCAGCCAGTGCGCCAACGGCAAACCGAGACACAGGCTGAGCGCTACGCCGAAACCCAATTCGGGATAAAAAGAAAACTGTGCCGCCGCCAAAAGTATGGCCAACACAAACATCAACATCGGCCACGGCAATCGCGCCCCGTCGGCCCAAGCAAGCAGCAACGCACGGCCAACATTCGCTTTCAAGCACAGCGGCAACAGTGCGGCCAGTGCAAACAGAAAAATGGCAAAAAACAGCGCTGCAAGCGCATGATAAACAGGCCACAGCAACACCCAAACAGCCGTCAGCGCCCAAACGGCACGAATCAATAACGACTAAGGAATACCGCGCCGCACCCCGGCCACACTTAGCCACCCGGCCTGCAACAGACCGATAGCAAAAAACACGCTTAAAACAATGTCCAATGGATGCATGGCGGCAGCCTAGCCTCAATAGTGAAAATTCATAACTAAAAAAAGAGGCCCGGCAAGTTGATTTATGGCCAGTGACTTGCCGAAAGGTGAATGCTCAGGCGCTGCGAATAAACTCGGCGAAACGGCCGAACAGGTAATCGGCATCCTGCGGACCGGGGCTGGCTTCGGGGTGGTATTGCACGGAAAATATCGGTTTTCCCTTCACCCTTAAACCTTCGACAGTGCCATCGAACAACGAACGGTGGGTGATTTCCACATGTTCGGGAATGTTTTCGTCGGACACCGCAAAACCGTGGTTCTGGCTGGTGATTTCTATTTTTCCGGTGGTTTCGTCCTTGACCGGATGATTGCCGCCGCGATGACCGAATTTCAATTTGAACGTGGACAGGCCCAAGGCCTGCGAAAGCAACTGATGACCCATACAAATACCGAAAATCGGTGTATCCGCAGCTAATAATTCGCGGATGGTTTGCACCGCATAAGCAACGGCTGCCGGATCGCCGGGGCCGTTGGACAGGAAAATACCGTCCGGATTCATGGCCAGCACATCGGCGGCGGATGTCGATGCCGGCACAATGCTCACCTGCAAACCACGATCCGCCAATTTGCGGAAAATATTGCGTTTGCAACCGAAATCGAAGGCGACCACATGTTCTTTGCACTGCGGCGTTGTAAAATCCGCCGCATCCAGATCATAAGAACCGCCCTGCCAATCCTCCACCTGCGTGCGACTCACCTGCCCAACCAAATCGCGGCCTTCCAAACCTTGCCAGCCACGCGCCAGCGCCAATGCATCGGCCTCGGATACGCTATCGGAAACAATCACCCCGTTTTGCGCACCATGGTCGCGCAAATGTCGGACCAGCGCCCGCGTATCAATATCGGCGATCCCCACCACATTGCGCTCGATCAACCATGCCTCGAAATCGTTCTCGGCACGGTAATTCGAGGTAATACGCGTCGGGGCACGCACAATCAAACCACGCACTGAAACGGCATCGGATTCCATATCGGCAGCGTTAACGCCGACATTGCCGATATGCGGATAGGTGAAGGTAATGATTTGATCCGTGTACGACGGGTCGGTGAGAATTTCCTGATAACCGGTCATGGATGTGTTGAAACACACCTCGCCGACGCTATGCCCAAGCGCGCCAAATGCGCGGCCACGGAATATGCGTCCGTCAGCCAATAGCAATATCGCCGCATTTGCCTTCATGCTGTTTTTTCGCTCAATGAATAATCTCGAATCATATGGGCGCGAACACTACGAGAGCAAAGCATGGGTGTCGAGGCTCCCGAAACAAAAAATGCTTAGGAAAGAAGCGATGCGATACAGCGACTTAATGCTTCGATACTTGTCGGTTTTTTCACCGTGGCACAGCGCGGCCACGTCTGCACCGCCTCCAGCTTGGCCTCTTCGCCGTAACCGGTATGAAAAATAACCGGTAAATCGGGGCTTTCTTCACGCAATATTTCTGCCACCTCGACACCACCCTTCTCCGGCATCACCACATCCAATATCACCAGTTCGATTTTTCCGGCGTGACGGGAAAACACCTGCACCGCTTGCTCGCCGTCACCAGCCGTAAACACCTTGTAGGAGAGTGATTCGAGTGCCTGACGCATCACATCAAGCACACTCGGTTGATCATCGGCAAGCAGTATACACTGACCATTGCCGCGCATTAATTTCTCCGGCACCGGTTCGGCAACCGTTTGTTCGCACAACTGCGGGAAATACAGTCGAAAACATGTCCCTTGGAGCGGCTCACTTTCTACCAGAACATGTCCGCCGTGTGTCTGCATGCCGCCGTAAATCATCGACAAACCGAGGCCGCTTCCCCTGCCCACCTCCTTGGTGGTGAAAAACGGATCGAAAATCTTATTGAGTAGCGGCGCATCCATACCACAACCATTGTCAGACACGGCAATACATGCATACGGTCTATCTTCGAATTCGCGATGCTGCGTCAGATAAGCTGCATCCGGTTTAAATTGCATAAGGGTGATGGAAATGTGTGGATGGACGCAACCTTCAAGCGCATCGCGGGCATTGGTTAGCAGATTCAACAGCATCTGTTGAATCAAACCGACATCGCCTCTGACCGCCAGCAATCCCTCGTTAAGACGTGTCTGCATCTGGATATTTTCGGGAATGCTGACCCTGTGCAGGTGCATCACATCGGCCACCAAGCGATTCAACTCGACCCGCTGCATTCGCACAGACCTTTTGCGCGCAAAGGTCATAAGCTGCTCAATCACTTCCGCTGCCAAACGCCCCTGCTGATCCACCGCAGCAATACGTTCCACGACTTTTTCTATATCGACTTCATCCTGCTGAAGATTGATTTTCATCATATAAAGTTGCCCCAGCATACCGGCAAGCATATTGTTAAAATCATG
>JAJRWP010000101.1 GCA_021545645.1 Zetaproteobacteria bacterium
CGACGGAATTCCTGCCGGTTTCCTCCACCGGGCATATGATTGTTGCCAGTCACTGGTTGGGTGTGTTGCAGAACGAGGAAAACAAGGCATTTGAGGTGATTATTCAGTTGGCGGCGATTCTGGCCGTGGTTGCCAATTACCGCGAAAAATTCACCTTGGCGTATCTTGAATTGTGGAAAAAGGTGGTGCTGGCCTTTATTCCGATTGGTGTTGTCGGTTTGTTGTTGCACAAACAAATCAAGGCGATGTTTACCGTCGAAACGGTCGCGATCATGTTCATTGTCGGCGGAGTTATTTTCTTGATTGTCGAATATTTTCACCGCGACAAGAGCTATCCGGTGCAGCGGGTCGAGGATATGAGTTACAAACAGGCACTGTGGGTTGGTTTGGCGCAAGTCTTGGCGCTGATTCCGGGAACCAGCCGTGCCGGGGCATCGATTATCGGCGCGTTACTGGTCGGTTTGAGCCGCAAGGCCAGTGCCGAGTTTTCATTTTTGTTGGCACTGCCGGTGATGATGGCGGCCAGCGGCTTCGATTTGCTCAAGCATTATCAGGATTTTGCCGGGGCGCAGCTTGCACCGTTGCTTGCCGGTTTTACGGTCGCTTTTGTTTCGGCGTGGCTGGTGATGCGCTTGTTTATCCGTTTTCTGGAGCATTTCACTTTTGTCGCTTTTGGTGTTTACCGGATTCTGTTCGGCATTTTATTGTTGTGGGTGGTGCTCTGATGTTGCAATGGCCGAATATTGATCCGGTTGCCGTACACCTTGGGCCGCTGGCCATTCATTGGTACGGCTTGATGTATGTGCTTGGTTTTTTGCTGATTCATCAACTTGCCAAACGGCAGATGATGGCGCGCGGCGAATGGGGCGAGCGGGTGACGGCGGAGCAATTCGAGGGCCTGTTCAGTTGGCTGATTATCGGCGTGATAATTGGCGGACGTCTGGCCTATGTCATGTTCTACAACGGCGGATATTACCTGCAACATCCGCTGGAAATCCTGTATGTGTGGCAGGGTGGCATGTCGTTCCACGGCGGCATGCTGGGGCCGATTATTGCCGGTTGGTGGTATTGCAAACGCCATAAACTGCCGTTTTTATTGCTGGCCGACCGTATTTTTACGGTCGCGCCGTTGGGCTTGGCGCTGGGCCGACTGGGTAATTTTATCAACGGCGAATTGTGGGGGCGGGTGACCGATGTGCCGTGGGGCATGGTTTTTCCGCATGCCGGGCCGGATCCGCGCCATGCCAGTCAGTTGTATGAATTGACGTTGGAGGGCTCGTTGCTGTTTGTCGTGTTGTGGGCGACGCGCAAGCGCGATTGGCCGGACGGGGCGCGGGTGGCGTTGTTTCTTGTCGGTTATGCGCTGGCACGTATTTTTTGCGAACAGTTCAGGCAGCCGGATGTGCAATTGGGTTTTTTGTTCGGGCCGGTGACCATGGGCATGCTGTTGTCTTCTGCAATGCTGATTGTCGGCGGTGTTTGGCTGGCGCTGTTGTTTGGCCGTAAGAGAAGCACTTAAGGCAAGCATATGGCGGCAAAAAGCAGGCGAAAGGGCTCTTTTTAGATGGTGGGCGTACTTTTTGCCAGTTGGGGAAATGTCTCCGTGCCGATAAGCTTCCATTTCAGATACAGGAGACGAATATGCGCATAATGAACAAATCAACGATGATACTGGCGACACTACTGGTGCTGGCGGCATGTCAGGGCGACGAAAAAGCGGCCAAGGTGCAGGAACCCGTGCCGCAAGCGGCTGTTTCTCCGCCTTCCCAGATGCAAGAGCCGAAAGCGCAAGCTGTGGAAGAGCAAGTCGCGCGTGCGAAGCCTGAAAGAACCACTTTGCCAACACGTAAACCGGCACCTATGCAGGCAAATGCCGCCAAACTTAACGATATGGCTGCAGCAAGGCAGCAAATGGACGTGCAACAAGCTGCAGCGATGAAAAAAACTGCGGCGATGGAAAAAACGGCAGTTAAACGGGAAGCTAAACCGTTGGCCGCACCGCTTGAAAAAGCTGCGCTGAAGCAACAAACGCCCGTGAAAAATATCGCGGCGGAATCATCCCCGCCGGCAGGGGATGTGCAGCGGGGCAAAAAACTGGCGAAAAAATGCGTTGCCTGCCACGATTTCGGCAGCAGAAACAAGATGGGTCCGGCACTGGGCGGGGTGTTTAACCGTCAGGCAGGAACACAAGCCGCTTACAAATACACCTATGCCGTATTCATTGCCGATGGTAAGGCATGGCGCTGGGATGCGGCGCATTTGGCAGCATGGTTGTGCGACTCCACGGCGGCGGTGCGTGTTTTTACCGGCAATCCAACAGCCAAAACAAAAATGCCTCGGCAACGCATTTGCGATGCTGCGAAGCAGCGCGACATCATCGCCTATTTAAAAACGCTGTAAACTGCCGGGGCTGTGCAGGCATGATTTGCCGACGTTATCTGTCATGTGTCTTTTGAATGGCTTTTGATCTCATTGTTGTCGATTTGGACAACACCTTGTATGCCGCCGATTCCGGTGTGTTTGCACGCATGGATGCGCGCATGACGGCGTTTGTAGCGCGCGAATTGAACGTTGATGAAACACAAGCCAATGTGTTGCGTTTGCGTTACTGGAAACGCTACGGAACCACGTTGCGCGGCTTGATTTTGCACCACGACATCGAACCGGAGGGTTTTCTACACGAGGTGCACGATATTGGCGTGCATGAAATGTTGGCGGTGGATACGGCGTTGGATGCAGCCCTCGATTCGCTGCCCGGACGCAAGGTCATTCATACCAACGGTACCAAAGAGCATGCTGCGCGGGTGCTGGGGGCGCTGGGTGTGGGCCATCATTTTTCGCACATTTACGATATTCGTTTCGATGCCTATACGCCGAAGCCGTGTGCAACGACGCTTACCAATTTGTTGCGCCGCGAGGATGTGGCTGCGCAACGGACACTGGTCATTGACGATATGCAGGAGAATCTGGCGGCAGCATACAGCCTTGGTGCGCAAACGGCGCTTGTTGCTGCAGGCAAATCTTGCGGCGATTGGGATTACCATGCGGATGATTTTGTAGCGTTGTGCGGAAAAATTCTTGCGGTGATAAAAAACGCCTAAAAAGTTTGTGACGTACCGAAATAAATGCGCCAGTTGTGCGCCGCAACGCCGTAGGCAACATCGCTGCGGAAGGTTCCGTTGACCAGCCAGCGCAGGGTCAGACGGGCTCCCGCACCGACGCCGATAAGGACATCCTTGCCCAGCGCCGGTTTGGTTCGATTCCATATCTGACCGACATCGGTGAAAGCGACCACCTGAAAATTACCGCCGCTGCTGACTGGAATGCGTGTTTCAAGGTTGCTGTACACATAATACGTACCCTGCAATTCACCGGGCAGGTAACCACGCAGGCCCCGGCTGCTGCCGATGTCGAATAAACCATCCTGCAAAACGCGCCCGGATGCACCGCCGCTATTGATGCGGAAATCGAAGGTGCTGCCAGTGTTGGAAATGGGCAGATGCGAAATCAGCGATGCGGTATGGCGATAGACGTTGATGGTCGAGCCTAGCGCACGATGCGCGGCATTCAGCGAATAATTGAAGCTGGTGCCGGTAATCCACGTGATATGATCATCAACCAATCGATAACTTAAGGTGAATTGCAGCGCGTTGCGCCGCCGATCGACAACCGAAGCGGAAGGCGGCCCGGCGAGCAGTTTGAATGAAGATGTATCGCTGGAAAAACCGAGGCCGACATCCCAACCCTCGCCGGGAACCGGCCCCAGTGCGTAATTCAGATTCGTGCGCCAGCCGACGTTGCGTTCCTTGTATTGACCATTGAGTTGCGCGTTCTGGAAGGTGTCGAACACCCGTTTGCCGGTATTGCCGCCGATACTCAGGCTGATTGGGCCATCGGCAATACGCCGCCACAGATAGCTGCCGGAGATACTGGTGCCATCTAGGCCGGTGAAGTTTTTGCCGGTTTCTTCGCGCGCGGCGAAACGCAATTTGTGGTTCAAGCCCCACAGATTATGCTCGGTCAGGGTGATGCCGGCACTGGTTTTACCGACATCGGAACGCGATGCCTCCGGCAGCAAAAATAGCGACCAGCGATCGCGTACGCGAATATGCACGATGCCGTTTGCATCCGGTGGCGAAATAACCGCTTCGCTGAATAGGCCTGTATTGCGCAGGCGGCGTTCGCCGGTGGCGGCAAATGCGTTTTGCCAAATATCACCTGCGCTGAAGGGCAGTTCGCGCAGCACGGTAATCGGCTGTGTTTTTTTCAGGCCGCTGATTTCAATGCTGGCAATGGCCTGTTGCTGTGTGGTTTGCAGGGGCGTTGCCGCGTCGGACAAGGGCGGAAGGCTGCTGACCAGCAGCATGCATGCAATGATGATACAGAAATAGCGCACCGACACTCCCTGAGCTTATCCGTTGCATGAATGTAGCGCAATTTTTTGCAGGATGCGATGTGCGATATTGGTATTCGCATTTGCCGCCGCTAGTATGTTGCTGCGGAGCGATCCGGGTGATCGCGGCAGGCGTGTTTTCGTTTGTCGAGGAAAGTCCGGGCTGCACTGGGTAAGAATGCCGGATAACGTCCGGCGGGGGCGACCCCGGGAAAGTGCCACAGAGAGCAGACCGCCCTGCATTGCAGGGTAAGGGTGAAAGGGTGCGGTAAGAGCGCACCGCTTCCTCCGGTAACGGGGGAAGGCACGGTAAACCCCATTCGCAGCAAGACCAAATAGGGAAGCATTAGACGTGGCCCGCGTTGCTTCCGGGTAGGTTGCTAGAGTGTGTCAGCAATGGCAGACGCAGATGAATGATCACCATCCGCTACGGCGGATACAGAACCCGGCTTACAGGATCGCTCCGCCTTTGTTTTGTTCGCATGCGATGGTTAAGATAGCGCCTACGGAGATATGTATGAGCATTGAATTATGAGTATTGAATTTGCCGGAGCCGCCAAGGCCCGCGAGTTGCGTACATATTTTTCTCGTCACGGGCGGATATATATTGTCGTCGATGCGACCGGTGACGATGTGCAGGTTCCCGAGCGTCTGCACGGTGATCCGGCGCTGCGCCTGGTGCTCAATGTGCGCATGCCGCAACAGATTATCATTGGCGACGACACCCTCGAATCCGATTTAACCTTCTCCGGAACCCCGTACCATTGTGTGATTCCCATGCAGGCGATATGGGCGGCTTATGTGCCGGAACATCAATTGGAGAACGGTATTTTATGGGAAGACGACGTGCCGGAAACGATTCGCACGGTGGTCAAAGCGGTGCGCAGCATGCGTGACGATGTCGAAATCAGCGCGCAGGCGCGTGCGGAAGCCTTGCTGCCCGGCGATGAAAAGCTTGCCGATGTGCAGCGCGATATACCTGCCCGTGGTAAAAAAGTAGGTCATTTGAGGGTGGTAAAATAGTTTTCTCGCGGTTTTCATCCGTATCGGGTTCTGTCTCAAGGCGATGTTTGCTTGTCTGCCTAATGCTTGCGGCGAATGTGTTGCCGCAGTTGTCGTTGCCCGGCCACGCGGCGGAGGACGATGCCCGCCTCAAAATAGCGCTTACGGATACCGCCTTGCAGCAAGGCGGCCCGGATGTGCGCACGCTGCTGAATAGCGCCTTGCCGGTGCTGTGGGATCGGCTTGTGCCAAGGGTGCAACGCGGCATGGCCGATGCGATTGCTGCCGATAGTCGCATGGTGGCGCGTATTGTGCCGGGCAGTGAACAAACGCTTATCGAATTTAACGGTGAGCGGGTTTTTGCGGCCTTAAAAAAGGCGCATATTGCAGCCATCGTCAGCGAGCCGCGTTTTCATGTGTTGCTTGATGTGCGCAACGATATTGGTCAGCAAATGCAGCAGACACGCATCTTGCTGGAAGAAACGCTGGCGCAATTGGCATCGCCATACGGCATGGCATTTTCCGATAATGGCGCGGGGCTGGTTTTGCAGTGGCGTTGGCTGGACATCAGCCATGTCGAGTTGTCGGTGCGCGGGCAGTCGCGCTTGGGTGAGTTTAGCGAGGTGCGTGAAATTACTGCCGCAGACCCGTTGCCTGTGCTGCAACAATGGTTGCAAGATGTGCTGTTGAAAGCACGCGATGCCTATGCTTCGGGTATTTCTCTGGATGCTGATGGCGGACCGTTGCCTGCGGCGGATAGTTCTTCCATCGAGCTGATTGTGGCGCGCGACAGTCGTTTGCTGGAACAGGTGGCGCTGGAGGAATCGTTAAGCCACGATGTGCGTGTGCGTAACGTATTGCCGCTTACTTTAAGTCGTGGCGAACGGCGTTATCGCGTGCAAATCGAAGGCGCTGATACACGTTGGCTCGGCGAATGGTTTTCCCGTCGCGGTTATGCGTTGATCAAGCAGGCCGATGGCATATGGTTGGCGCGTTGATGGAGAAAATCATCAATATCCCCAATCTTTTGACCTTGGGACGCATTCTGCTGACACCTTTTATTGTCTATTTTATTCTTGAGCAACAGCCGTTAATGGCGCTGGTATTGATGGCCGTTGCCGGGGTGACGGATATGCTCGACGGGGCAATCGCCAAACATTTCGATATGCAGACGACGGTTGGTTCCTATCTCGATCCGATGGCCGATAAACTGCTGCTGGTCAGCACCATTGTGTGTCTGTTTTATGTCGATGAAGTGCCGTTGTTCGTGTTTCTGGCGGTAGTTTTCCGCGATGCGATTATTGTCGCCGGTGCGCTGGCCTACGAAGTGGTGACGCGGCGTTTAAAAATGGAGCCGACGTTTCTCTCCAAGACCACGACTACGGTGCAGATTGTTTATGTATTGCTGGCATTGTTGCATATGGCCTATGGTTTTTCCGAAAGTCTGATGCTGTTTGCGGTATGGTTTACGTTTGTGGTGACCGTGGCTTCCGGGGTGCAGTATATGGTGTTGTGGACCTATAAAGCGGTGCACGAAGAGGGAGAGGAATGATGCTGGCCAATCGTCCATGGCAATGGTGGCTGAATATCGGCCTGTTTGTGCTCGCTGCTGCAAGCATTTTGTGGTTGCTTGCCGGTGTTGCCGGGCCGTTGCTGATTGCTTGGCTGCTGGCCTATCTGCTTGTACCACTGGTCAATTGGCTGCATGCACACGGTGTTTCACGCAGTATCGCCACGCCGTTGGTGTTTTTACTTGGTTTACTGACGGTGATGATGTCGGTAATTCTGCTTGTACCGCCGTTGTTGACGCAGACGGTGCATTTTGTTCAGGCCTTGCCCGATGCTTTGCTGCGCATCAAGGAACAGAGCGCGCCGTGGGTGCAGGCTAATTTCGGCGTGGATATTGGCGGTGATTTGGAGCGCTGGAGTATTTGGTTGCACGAGCAGGCGCGCGAACTGGAGTTGGAGAAGCTTTCGCCGCTGGCGCATTGGGGTTTGTCGGCGGTGAGTAATATTCTCGGTACGGTTCTAGGTTTATTTAAGGTGATTCTAGTGCCGTTGTTTGCTTTTTATCTGCTCTACGACTGGGATAAAATCGGCAATGCGCTGAAAGAGCGCTTGCCACGCGGCAGTCGTGATCTGGTGTTGCGTTTGACGGGTGAAATCGACGACATGATCAGTGGGTTTTTGCGCGGGCAGTTTTCGATTTGTCTGATTTTGGCGGTGTTTTACAGCATCGGCTTGTATGCGGCAGGCATTCCGTTTGCACTGGTCATCGGCCTGCTCTCCGGGCTGCTGGCATTTATCCCTTATGTCGGGTTGCTGAGTGGTTTTTTCGCAGCGGCGCTGATGTCGCTGTGGACCTTCGGTGTGGATGGGCATTTGCTGGTGGTGTTGGCGGTATTTACCGTCGTGCATATGTTGGAGGCATTTTATCTGGCTCCCAAGGTGCTGGGTGACAAACTCGGCCTGCATCCGCTGGTTATTTTGCTAGCCCTGACCGTCGCTGCCGAGCGTTTTGGTTTTTCCGGCCTGCTGATTGCCGTACCGGCAACTGCGGCGGCGACGGTGCTGCTGCGCGAGATTGACCGGCGCTACCGGGAAAGCCAGCACACCTCTATGTCCTGATGCGTCAGCAACTGCTCGATTTGCAGCTAGCGCCGCGTTATGCCTATGCCGAATGGGTGCGTCATGCCGGTGTCGAAGCGGCGCAGAATTGTTTGGCTTTGTGGCTGGTACATGGCGGGCGCTTATGGTTAACATCCGAAAAGCCTTGCGGGAAAACGCATTTGGCGCATCTTTTAGTCAAAGAACATCCACATGTTGCCCTGATTCGCGTGCAAGCCGATGGCGAGCGACCGGCAGCCCGGCAAGTGGCCGATTGGTTGGAAATACTTGCTCATTCCGCCTATTGGTTGCTGGATATTCCGTCCGCACCGTTGCCGAAAGCGACGGCTATTGCCTTGTTTCATCTGCTCGAACGTGCGCGCGAGGGGCAGCGGCATTTGGCGCTGTTTTGGCGTCCGCATGATGATGCAAACCTGCCGCCGGAATTAATGACGCGTCTGGCGGTGCTGGAACGTATTGATATGCAGCCGCCGCACACGGACAGCGAATTAACGGCGGTGCTTGCGGCTGTCGCCAGCGCCCGCCAATGGCAGGTGGGTGAAGATGTGATTCGTCTGATGCTGGTGCATTTACCGCGCAATCTGGATGCGTTGATCGATGCGCTGGATCAGATGGAACACGCTTCGCTGGCCGAGCGCAAACAGCTCACCAAACGCTGGGCAAGCCGCCAAATCCGCCATATTGGTGACGATATGGCCGCTTCCCGTCAGTCGGCGCTTTTTGCCGAGTAAATTTCCATCTTGATTGCGCAGGCAGGGTTTAAGCCGAGCGCATTTTTTACTTAAAAGGCATAAAAAAACGGCCTCCCGAAGGAGGCCGTTTGTGTTCCCTTGCGTGGGAGGGGCTTTACATCATGCCGCCCATACCACCCATGCCGCCCATGTCACCACCGGCCGGAGCAGGTGCTTCCGGTTTCGGCAGTTCGGCGACCATGGCTTCGGTGGTGATCAACAAACCGGCAATCGAAGCCGCATGTTGCAGTGCGGAACGCACCACCTTGGTCGGATCAATCACGCCCTGTTCGACGAGATTGCCGTATTCTTCGGTTGCTGCGTTGTAACCGAAGTTGGCATCCTTGCTGTTTGTCACTTCGTTGACCACAACAGAGGCCTCATCACCACAGTTGACGACGATCTGACGCAGCGGAGCTTCGACAGCGCGACGTACGGTATCAATACCGACTTGCTGATCGTGATTTGTACCCTTCAGGCCATCCAAAGCCTTGCGGGCACGAATCAGTGCGACGCCGCCGCCAGCGACGATACCTTCTTCGACAGCCGCACGCGTGGCGTGGAGCGCATCGTCAACACGATCCTTCTTCTCTTTCATAGCCACTTCGGTTGCTGCACCGACCTTGATGACAGCCACGCCGCCAGCCAGTTTGGCCAGACGTTCTTGCAGCTTCTCTTTGTCGTAGTCGGAGGTGGTTTCATCAATCTGCTTGCGAATTTGTGCCACGCGAGCTTCGATATCGGCCTTGGCACCAGCACCGTCAACAACCGTGGTGGTATCCTTGGTGATTTTGACGTTGGCAGCGGTTCCCAAATCTTCGATGGTCACATTCTCAAGCTTCAGACCCAATTCCTCGGAAATCACCTTGCCGCCGGTCAAAATGGCCATGTCTTCCATCATGGCCTTGCGACGATCGCCGAAGCCCGGAGCTTTGACAGCAGATACATTCACCACACCGCGAACCTTGTTGACGACCAGTGTTGCCAGCGCTTCGCCTTCAATATCTTCGGCGATAATCAGCAGCGGTTTACCGGAGCGGGCGACAGCCTCAAGCACAGGCAGAAGATCGCGCATGTTTGAAATCTTCTTTTCGTGCAACAGGATGTACGGGTTTTCGATATTGGCTTCCATACGCTCGGCATCGGTGACGAAATACGGCGACAGATAACCGCGATCGAACTGCATGCCTTCGACGACGTCCAGCTCTGTTTCCAGACCCTTGGCTTCTTCGACGGTAATCACGCCTTCCTGACCGACTTTTTCCATTGCATCGGCGATGATTTGGCCGATTTCAGCATCGCCATTGGCGGAAATAGTACCGACTTGAGCGATTTCTTCCTGATTTTTCACTTCCTTGGACAGCTTGCCCAATTCGGCAACAACCACTTCCACAGCCTGATCGACGCCGCGTTTGACGTCCATTGGGTTCATGCCTGCGGCAACCGATTTGATGCCTTCTTTGGCGATGGCCTGAGCCAGAACCGTGGCGGTGGTGGTACCGTCACCGGCGATGTCGGCGGTTTTGGAAGCAACTTCCTTGACCATCTGTGCGCCCATATTTTCAAATTTACCTTCAAGCTCGATTTCTTTGGCCACGGACACGCCGTCTTTGGTGACCGAAGGGGCTCCCCATGATTTATCGAGTACCACATTGCGGCCTTTCGGGCCGAGGGTGACTTTTACAGCATCAGCGAGCTGATTAACGCCGCTCATCATCTGCGCGCGTGCATCTTCACCGAAACTAATTTCCTTTGCCATTCTTCTATCTCCTTATTTCTGTTTACTTATGATCAATGTCTAAGATGGGTGAGGTGTGCTTCTCAGGATTCGATTACGCCGAGAATATCATCCTCGCGCATCATCAGAACTTCATTGCCATCAAGCTTGATTTCGGTGCCTGCGTACTTGGAAAAGATGACTTTATCGCCAGCTTTAACATCCAGCGGCAGCACATCGCCGTTTTCCAGAATTTTACCCTTGCCTACAGCAAGTACTTCGCCTTCCACTGGCTTTTCTTTCGCCGAATCAGGGATGATGATACCGCCAGCAGATTTTTCTTCTTCGTCCAGGCGACGGACAATGACACGATCGTGTAACGGACGAACATTTGTTGACATCGTTGTAGCTCCTTCGTTTTTTATTCGTAAAGATAGGTGGCTGTGCCACCGAATATATTTTATAGGTATCGGTCAATGCCGATTCAACCCCTTTGTCGAAAACAATTAGCACTCTCGGCAAAGGAGTGCTAATGATGGGCAGCAGGCATGTTCTGTCAACTGAAATTAGCATGTACTGTTGGGTTTGATTTCGGGAGAAAACACTTGAATTGCGCGAAGTTGGGGCCAGTCTTATGTTTTTGGACATATATTTAGGAGTTGAACGATGCGTAAATTTTCGCCACGTGTAATGCTGGTGACCGGCGGTGCAGGGTTTATCGGCTGCAATTTTGTGCGTTATATGCTGGCAACGGATGCAAACGTGAAGATTGTCAATCTGGATGCGCTGACTTATGCCGGTTCGCTTGATAACTTGGAAGATTTGGCTGATGTTTCTCGTCATACCTTTGTACAGGGCGATATTTGCGATCGGGCATTGGTTGATCGCCTGCTACGCGAGCATAATGTGGACACCATTGTGCATTTTGCCGCCGAATCGCATGTCGATAATTCCATTAGCGGGCCGGAAATTTTTGTCAAAACGAATGTCATGGGGACATTCACCTTGCTGGATGCGGCACGGCAATTCTGGCAG
>JAJRWP010000102.1 GCA_021545645.1 Zetaproteobacteria bacterium
CCAGTACCGGCCCGCGCGGCGCTTGCACCGTGTATTGGCGTTCCCGCTGATTTTCGGCCAATTGACTCAGCTTTTCCGATTGCGCCCATTGCAAATCGACAGCACGAATCGTCAACAGCACCAGTGCCAGCACAAAACAAGCCGTCAACGCCTCGATGCGGCGATGGAAATAGGTGTCCGTCTTGTTCACCGGTGTACCACCTGCATCGCTGCCGGTGGCCGCATGCCAAGCTCGTTCACCGCCACACGGCGCAAACGATCCGGACGGGTCAGCGTCGCCAACTCAATATTCATGCGGCTGATTTCATCTTCCAACTGACGCACATCGCGCTGCAACACGCTGTGCTCGGCGACGATTTGTAAACGCTGATGAGCCATGCCGACCTGCACCGTTGCCAGCACCGTTGCCAGCAACATCACCAGCAACCACGGACGCACCCGACGTGGAGAAGATTTCATGTTAAGCGCTCAGCGATGCGCAACAGTGCCGAACGGCTGCGCGGATTTTCCGCCACCTCCGCAGCCGTTGCACGCAACGGCTTTTTCTGCACCCAGCGCATGCTGGCCACACGACCGCAAACGCATATCGGAAAATCCGGCGGGCAAGTGCACGGACGCACTTCGCTTTCAATCAAATCGCGCACACACCGATCCTCGCCGGAATGGAATGAAATAACGACCAGACGACCACCGGGCAACAAACGGCGCATGGCTGCCTTCAAACCCGTTTCCAACTGCGCCATTTCGTCGTTCACCCACATGCGCAGAGCCTGAAAGGTGCGCGTGGCCGGATGCGCGCCGCCGAAGCGCGCCTGCTTGGGCATGGCGTGAAAAATCACGTTCTCCAATTGCGCCGTGCGACTCATTTCACCCTCGTCGCGAGCACGCAAAATCGCCCGCGCAATGCGTCCGGCATAACGCTCGTTACCGTAGCGCCGAATAATATCTGCCAATTCACGCTCGTTGATGCGCGCCAAACGCTCGCACAACGGCTGACCGCGCTCGCTATCCATACGCATATCCAGCGGACCATCCTGAGCGAAGGAGAAACCGCGCTCGGCATCGTCCAGTTGCGGCGAGGAAACACCAAGGTCGAAGCCGATGCCGTGCACCTTGTCCCAGCCTGCCGCATCCAGCGCTGCATCCAAATCGGCAAACGCATCATGCCGCATGCGAAATCGTCCATCCTGCGCAGCCAGCCGCTGACCTTCGCGTACAGCTTCGGGATCGCGATCGAGTGCCAGCAATTGCCCTTTTGCAGATAATCGTTGCAATAATGCACGCGCATGACCACCGCGTCCAAAGGTCGCATCGACAAAGCACCCGTCGGCAACGGTGCACAAATAATCGATAAAGGATTCGAGGAGGACCGGCGCATGCGATCCCACATCAGGGGTGTTGCGGGCCATTTTTCAGCATGTCCAAATCTTGCTCTAATTGCGATTCGCGGCGGGCAATATCCCAAATCTCGAAATGCCCCTCGCCACCGGCAAACAGCACCGCTTTATCCAGCTCGGCAAAATCGCGCAAGGTCGGCGGCAGCAGAATGCGACCTTGCTTATCGGGTATACACGTTACTGCCGGACTGACGACGAAACGCTCGTAAGAACGCCGCCATTTATCGTTAAAATCGCGACTGCGCAAACTGGCAATCACGTTGCGTTCCCATTCTTTCGGCGGATAGGCATGCAGGCAACCATCGTAATCCCGCGTCACAATCACCTGCTCGTCGCCATAGCGGCTACGCAGCGTCTCGCGGAAAGAAGCAGGAATATTTACCCGCCCCTTGGCATCCATGGTGTTTTTGTGTTCGCCCTGAAACATACGCCTGCCTATCCCTCCCCTGCCGTTGGAAAGTAAAACGGGTGATTGATGGCATCTATCACCCACAATTACCCACTTCACGCCAATATTTACCATTTTTTAAAAAATGTCAACCACATATTTGCTACAATTGCCAATAAGACACTTGGGATAGCGCATAATAAGCATGAATTTCAAGCATTATATCGTGGATATTCAACATGTGGTGAAAAGTGGGGTAATATCAACAAGCAGACCAGCGAGACAATCTTTTTTCGCTACCACCAAGCTATCTTGGCGCTGTCATTTTGCTGTCACAGAAGCGTTTTACGCTACGCCGAAAAACAGGCCTAGCCATCGCAGGCCGCACTCAGGAGGTATCGGTATGTCTCTGAACGAACTGATTGGCAACGATCAGATGGAAATGCTCAAATGGGTCAGCGAACGCAATCTGCATGTGCCGCTTTCCGAACTGGCATTCATGCTGGATATGGATGGTGATAGCATCTGCATGGATGACGCAGCGGAGGAACTTTACGCCCGCAGCTGCGACTGACATGATTGCCGGACGGGCCGCAACGCCCGATTCCAGAAAAAGGAGCAAGCATGCTACTCAGTACCACGCCCAGCATCGAAGGACGCAGCATTAGCGAATACAAAGGGGTTGTCGTCGGTGAGGCCATTCTCGGCACCAACGTCTTTCGCGATCTTTTTGCCGGCATTCGCGACATCGTCGGCGGACGCTCCGGTGCCTACGAAAAAGAACTCGCCAAAGCGCGCGAAATCGCATTTACCGAACTTGAACAGCATGCAACAGAAGTTGCTGCCAATGCAGTAGTCGGCATTGATATTGATTACGAAGTCGTCGGCAAAGATGGCAGCATGCTGATGGTCAGCGTTAGCGGTACTGCGGTCGTTCTTTCCTAGGCAAAAATCCCTAGGCAAAACAGGCCTTTTTTCGCTTTAATGGATGCTTACTTAGCTATTCCCTGAAACATCCGGCGCAAAGCTTCAATGCGCTTGCGATTAGCACCGAAATCCGAGCGCCCGACGCGTGACGCCGAGCGCAAATGAATCACACCAGCACCGGCATCCCATCGCGCCTCCAAATCGTCAACATAGTGAAACAGCGCCGATGTGAACGTTGCGTGCAGGTATTGCCCGTCATTGATTACAACATGCCCGCCGAGACGTTCGATAGCCACAAGCAAGCCCGCCCATGCCTTATTATCATCAGCCGCCGACAACGGTGCAATATCATGCAACCCATCCTCTTTTTTGGCCTCGCTGCTCACACAATTCGGCGATTCAGGGCATGACCGCAAGTGGCCGTCCAGCAAGCCGAGCGTCGGTGCCTGCTGCGATTTTACCGCCAACACAATCCCGGCCAGCAGAACGATAAACAAAGCAACAACCGCGACAATCAACAATGTTTTCATCCATCACCACCTGCTAAAACGCCGCAACAGCGCTTAAATTTACGTCCGCTTGCGCAAGGGCAAGCGTCGTTCCGTCCAATGTCGCTCACCCGGCAATCACCACCCACATACAACCAGCGGTGGTTTCCGGAAATACTCTCGCGCACAAATCGGCTGCGCTCATGCAAACGGCTTCCAGCGGCTTGCCGCCCGCCAGCATTTTGAACATAACTGGCAACAAATTCGACAACACCCTGCGTATCACTTTCCCCACCTTGCTCCGTCGCCACAACCTCAAGCCCGATCCAAGATAAAGCCATTCCGCCCATCGCCGCAGATTCAGGGCGCGTTGCCGGGTGCCATGTAGCAAGCAGGTAATCGCGCCTACCCATCACATATGCCGTATAACGCGAACACATCAAGGCCTCCGCCGTCGGCGCGAATGCATCGCCATCGAGCCAGCGGCCACAACAATCGCGCAACGACAATCGCGAACCGCATGCGCACACCTGTAAAGAACCGGTCATCGACCTATCAAAAAAACCAACAACAACTACAGCGCCTCGCTCGAATAATCCGCAAACATGCTATGCGTTGCTCCGGCGGCAAGTTGCACCACATCATCGGCTGCATTGGCCGTTTCCACGCACAACATATTCAAATAACCGTCCGTTCCGAGATCGCCCATCTTATTCGCCGTTTCAATCCAAGGGTTCCACACCACCGTCGAAGCACTGCCGCTGCTTTCGATAACAATCTTCCTGCCCAGCAGCGGATCGACGATTTCAGCACGGCTTCCCGTACCAAGATAAATACGATCCGTTTCTTCGCTGATACTCAACGAACCGTGCTGCTGTTTGCGCATCCCGCCATCCATTTTATCGATGTATTCGCAACCATCCAGCCCTTCGATATGCGCCAAACGCACATCGCCGACCGCGAAATAGGTGTGCAATGCCGCACCCAGCGTGAAATCGCTATCGCCGAGATTCGTTGTTTCCAATTCCAGCGCAAGACTGCTGCCCACCGTCACGTGCAGCTGCACCCGCAGCGCATGCGCGCACATTTGGCGGGTTTTATCCGTTTCCACCAGTTCAAAACTGATACGTGTGCGCCCGTCGTTCAGCGGCTGCGATGCCACCGGCTGCCAATCGACGGTGCGCGCCGGACCATGCCCCGGCAAACTCGCATCGGAAGCATGCGGCCCGAACCACGGCCAGCAAACCGGCACCCCGCCGCGCAAGGATTTTCCCGGTGCAAAGCTTGCTTCTTCACTCATCCAAATCAGCGGCGGCTTCCCCTTGGCCTGAAAACCGAGCACATGCGCGCCCTGCAAAGCAACCGATGCTTCGCCGAGATCGTTTGCCACACTCACCACCGGCATATCGCCCTTGCCGTTGGAAAAACTCACCTGCCCAGCAATCCCGTATGCTTCATTTAACTGTTCAATACTTTTCATCGATATACTCCTCTGCGCGCGATTGATAAATTTCTCACTGGCAGCCTATGCCTGCGCACCAGCAGACACAAACCCGCTTCGACCACTGTATTTTCCAGCACGTGCAAAATGAATGAGGCAATCCACCTCGCTTGCAAACCCGAAGCGTTGACACCCCCCGCCTGCCGACGATGATGGCCGCTATGAACACGCAATTTGCACATTCCACGTTACACGCAGTCGTTTGGCTTCCGGTCAAACGAGCCATACCCGTGCGCCCATGTGTTCTGAGCCATATTCTGATGTAGTCGAAAGCGAACAATCAGATTTTTCAAAACGGCCATGGGTTCCAAGGAATCCGTGGCCGTTTTTTTTATGTCTGTAAACAAAACCACCGCAACGCATCACCAAAGGAGAAACAACATGTCTGTGCCCATAGCATATATCGGCGTCATCATGATCTGGAGTACAACGCCGCTGGCTATTCTGTGGAGCAGCGAAGAAATCGGCTTTGTGCTTGGCGTTGCCAGCCGCATGGCCATCGGTGCTGTGCTGGCACTGGTCGTCGCCGCATTGCTCGGCAGCGGCATGGCATGGCATCGCCGCGCCATGCATGCCTATGTGGCAGCAGGGCTGGGTATTTATGGTGCGATGTTATCCGTGTACTGGGCGGCGCAATTCATTCCGTCCGGATGGATTTCGCTGATTTTTGGTCTGTCGCCGGTGATTACCGGGCTGATGGCGCGTTTCTGGCTGCAAGGCGAGCCGCTGACCGCTACCCGATTGGCGGGTATGGCACTGGGCTTGAGCGGATTATCGGTGATTTTTGCCACCGGTGTGCAAATGGATGGCCGCGTGGCCTATGGGATTTTCGGTGTGTTGCTGTCGGCAGTGATTCATTCTGCAAGCAGTGTGTGGGTCAAACGCATCAATGCCGATGTTCCGGCGATTGTGCTGACCAGCGGTGGGTTGACCATTGCCGCACCACTGTTTTTGCTGACATGGCTGCTGAGCAGCAGCGGATTTCCTGCCGATGTATCGACAAAAACCATCGGTTCGGTGGCTTATCTGGCGCTGTTCGGCTCGGTGCTTGGCTTCACACTGTATTATTACGTGCTCAAACACGTGCAGGCAACGCGTGTGGCCATGATTGCCTTGATCGCGCCAGTCATGGCCCTGACATTGGGTAATATACTCAATGATGAACCGTTGAGCATAGAAATCGTCCTCGGCGCGATGCTGATTCTTTCGGGTCTGGCATTGTTCGAAACGGGTGATCGGGCCACCAAGGTTAAGGCATTTTTTCAACGTCTGTAATGCAATAAACTGGAAAAAAGGAAGACCCTGCATGCAACTGCAGGGTCTTCGCTCCCGCTAATTAGCAGACATGCCTATGTTGACACTGATACTCACTCTCATTATCATTCGCAATATAAGCCGCATGCAAACTGCTACTTAACAGATACTCTGGAAGGGAACCCTATGAAATTTAACATGTATTTTCGCGCCGGACTGGCTGTAATGTTGTTACTAAACGGCAGTTTTGCCATGGCCGCCGAAATGCCCAGCCAGGAAGAAATGTGGCGCATTATTCAGCAGCAACAGCGTGAAATCGAAGCGCTAAAAAACCAGCAGGCGACCACCCGCGAACAGGTTGAAGCCACCGGTGAAGTGCTCGATGAAATACAGGCCGACAGCACAGTAGAACAGTCACAAATGGTATCCGCCAGCCAACACGGTCTTTTCGGCCATGGTAAATCGGGCAGCACGACCATCGGCGGTTACGGCGAATTGCACTACAACAATCTGAACAATTCGCTGCCCGGCGGTGTCGATAACAAAAAAATCGAATTGCATCGCGCCATTCTGTTCGTCGGCCATGAGTTCAACGAGCGCCTGCGTTTCTGGTCGGAATTGGAAATCGAACGCGCGCAGGCAGGCGATCAACTGGCTGGCGGCGAAGTAGCCATGGAACAGGCGTTTCTGGAATACGATATGACCAACAGCCTGTCCGCACGGGCCGGGCTGCTGCTGATGCCGGTAGGTATTCTCAATGAAACCCACGAACCAACGACCTTTTACGGTGTCGAACGCAATCCGGTCGAAACCAATATCATTCCGACCACATGGCGCGAAGGTGGCATCGGTATTGGTGGGCATTTTTCATCCGGTTTAAGCTACGATGTTCTCGTGCATTCGGGATTGAGAACCGATGTCGCAACCAACTTCGCCGTACGCAAAGGGCGCACATTCGCACGCGCCGCACCGGCCAACAATCTCGCCTACACCGGCAGAATTAAATGGACGGGACTGCCGGGACTTGAACTATCAAGCACACTGCAATACCAATCTGACATCACCCAGAGCTTCAATGCCTCCGCAGGCTCTGCTTGGCTTTCCGAAACCCATGCCGTGTGGAACAGCGGCGCGTTCGGACTGCGTGCCTTGTATGCGATGTGGAAATTGGACGGACCGGGGCCTGCATCCTTCGGTGCCGATAGGCAAACCGGCTGGTACGTCGAGCCATCGTACAAAATCACCCCGGAACTGGGGTTATTTGCCCGCTACAACTATTGGGATAATCAGGCTGGCGATGCCATTGATTCCAAATTCAGCCAGCTTGACCTGGGTGTGAATTACTGGCTGCATCCGGATGTTGTCATCAAGGCGGATTATCAGAATCAAGCCGGACCTTCCGGCACGGCCAAATTCGACGGCTTCAATCTCGGCGTGGGTTACCAATTTTAATCCGCCCACCATACACGGTGCGAACGAACCGGCGGTCATGGATATTGCAGTGGTCTCTGCTGCTGGCAACGGTCCTGATATGCAACACCTCGCTGGCCGCCGATGCCTACCAGACACCGGAAGATTTCATCGCACAGGCATTCGTCGGCGAGATTCCCGATCCGGGTATCATCTGGTTGACTGGCAAACGAAAAGAGGCGGTAAAAAACATCCTCGGTCATCGCTACCCCTTCTTGCGCGTGCGTTACTGGCGGCAGAATCAACGTAGCGTCTGGATACTGCAAGAAATCGGCAAAGAAAAACCCATCACCACCGGTATTATCATCAATCATGGCCGTCTCGAACGAATCAAGGTGCTAATTTATCGCGAAAGTCGCGGCTGGGAAGTGCAATATCCGTTTTTCACGGATCAATTCAAAAATGCCCGCCCCGGCGAAATTGAGCATCTTGATCGCCACATCGACGGTATTTCCGGTGCAACCCTGTCGGTACGCGCCATGAAAAAACTGGCGGCACTTGCTTTGTTTTTGGATGCCGAACTGAAGGAATTGGAACATGTCTCGCCATCACCATAAAAAACGCTTCAAACTGCGCTCATTTTACCTCTGGCATCGCTATATGGGCATCAGTGCTGCGGCTTTTGTGCTGCTCATCGCTTTCACCGGCCTGCTGCTCAACCACAGCGATGACTTCGAATTCGACAAACAGCATGTGCGCTCCGGCTTGATTCTCGATTGGTATGGCATTCAAGCGCCGCAGGATTTACGTTCCTTTTTTGCTGGCAAGCACTACATCACCCTGATGGGCGAAGACTTGTATCTGGACCAATATGAAATCAGAGGAAACTCCCGGCAACTGGCCGGGGTGGTTTTTGCCGGCGATATGTTCGTCATCGCCGTCAACGACAGCATCCTGCTACTGACCCTGCAAGGCGAACAAATCGACTACCTGCGCGGCAAAGACGGCGTACCTGCGGGTATTCAACAAATTGGTATCGACGCCACAGGTTCGATCGTCGTGCGCACCGACTACGAACACTACCAGCCGGATGCGGATTTCCTGCACTGGCAGCGCCGGGACAACGATACATCGAGCATCCGCTGGGCTGCGCCAAGCGTAATTTCAGCGCAATTTAAAGCCGCATTGCAGCAACATTTTCGCGGCGAGGTATTGCCTGTGGAGCGGGTGTTGCTGGATATGCACAGTGGGCGTTTTTTCGGCCGCTTCGGCACATTGATATTCGATATTGCTGCTCTGTTATTGATGTTTCTCGCCCTTTCCGGCACATGGATATGGTTCAAACGCAAACGATAAGCAGTCATTCCCGAAACTTTACCGCTTTAAGAACCCCTCTCGCGCCGCCTACGGCTGCGCAGTTGCGATTGTTCGCGCCGCCATTTCTCAATTTCTCCATGATTGCCGGAAAGCAGCACAGCGGGGACTTTTTTACCGTCGAATTCTTCCGGACGCGTGTAGTGCGGCCAATCAAGAATGCCTTCTTCGCTAAACGAATCGAGCACTGCCGATTCGGACGAGCCGAGCACGCCGGGCAACAAGCGAATCACCGCATCAAGCACACACATCGCCGCCGGTTCGCCGCCGGAAAGCACATAATCGCCAAGCGATAGCTGTTCATCGACATAATCGCAAATGCGTTCGTCGAAACCTTCATAGCGGCCGCAAAGCAGCGTCAAATGGCCTTTGTCCACATACTCCAGCGCTTTTTTCTGGGTAAACTGTCTGCCGGACGGGGTCAACATCACCACATGTGTGCCGGGATCGCGCCTGCGCGCCTCAGTAATCGCCGCCACCACTGGCTCTGGCTTCATGACCATACCGGGACCGCCGCCGTACGATAAGTCGTCCACTTTATGGTGTTTATCGGTGGCAAAATCGCGGATTTGCATGCAATCGACGCTCGCCAGACCGGCCGCAATAGCCCGTTTGGGAATCGAACAAGCCAGCGGCGAGGTAAAAAACTCGGGAAAAAGGCTTAGCAGTTGGGCGTGAAACATGCATCCATCCCTTCGGGCAAACTAACGATGATGCGCCGTGCCGCTACATCGACATCAAGCACCACATCTTCGATAAACGGCAGCAGCCATTCACCTGCGGGTTCGGCATCGTCCGGCGTACGCACGCTGAGAATATCCTGCGCGCCGTAGTCCTCAAGCGCAATCACTGTGCCGAGAATGCGCTGGCCGCCGTCATCCGTGCGCTGACACACCTCGCAACCAATCAAATCGGCCCACAAGTACTCATCCGCATCGGCTTCTGCCGCATCGGCATCAACCCAAATGTGCATCTGATTTAATGATTCGGCCTGCTGGCAATCGTCGATGCCGCGCAAATCGGCGAGAATGCGTTTGCCGTGCTGCCAGCAGCGAACAACTTGATAGGCAACAGCACTATCGGCGCTTTTGCCGATTCGCCAAAAAGAATACCCGGCGATGCCGATGGCAGGCCGGGTATACGAATAAACAGTCAGGGAACCTTTCAGGCCGTGCGGCTTCTGAATGGTTCCGACTTCAAGCAGACGCTCAGGCGTCTTTCTTTTCCTCAGTTGCTGCGCCTTCTGCCGGAGCTTCTTCGGCAGTTTCGGCTGCTGCAGCTTCGCTGACAGCCTGCTCTTCAGCAGCAGCTTTGGCCGCTGCAGCTTCTTCAGCCTTTTTCTCTGCTTCAGCAGCCTTGGCGGCAGCCTCTGCTTCAGCAGCTTCGGCTTTAGCCTTGGCTTCTACAGCAGCCTTTTTATCGGCGACTTTCTGCTCCGCTTTGGCCTGTGCTTTGGCGGCCAATTCGGGATTCTCAGCCAAACGAACCAGACTGGCGACACGACCGGACAATTCCGCGCCCTCGGCCTTCCACGCATTCACGCGTTCCAGATCGAGTTGCAGAATCTCCGGCTCTTTACAAGGGTCGTAGTAGCCGATTTTTTCAATGAACGCACCGTCGCGACGATTGCGTTTGTCCATCACCACCACGGAATAAAATGGGCGCTTTTTGCGGCCACCGCGCTGTAGGCGAATTACTGTTGCCATAAAATCAATACCTCCGGAAAATCAGGTCGCGCACTATATCGGTTCTGAATCAAATGTCACCCCAAAATCGCTTTCGTCCGATGATCATCGCTCAAATACCCCCGATACAACGCCTTTTGCCTTTGTCATGCTCCACCCTTAGCGCCAATCAGACGGCCAACAACGGCAGCGCCGACCGAATCGCCAAACACGTTCACCGTGGTCCGGCAACGATCAAGAAACCAGTCAATAGCCAGCAACAAACCGATGCCTTCCAACGGCAACCCAACCGCTTCCAGCACAATCACCATGGTCACCAATCCTGCTTCGGGGATGCCCGCCGCGCCAATCGCCGCCATAGTGGCGGTAATCAATACCAGCATCTGTTGGCCGAAGCTTAAATCAATACCGTAAGCCTGAGCGATAAACAGCACTGCCACCGCTTCGTAAAGCGCCGTGCCGTCCATATTCACCGTTGCTCCGAGCGGCAACACAAAACGGCGTGCTTTTTCGTCCACACCGGCCATTTTTACGCCCTCCAGCGTCAACGGCAGTGTGGCACTGCTGGAAGCGGTGGAAAATGCCGTCATCAACGCTGTGGCCATGTGTTTTAAGTAATCGCCAACCTGCCGCCGGGCCAAAACTGCGAGAAAAAGGCAAAGCAGCGCCGCATGTGTTAATAATCCGGAAATCACCGCCAGTGCATATTTACCCAAACCGGCCAACTGCGCGACAAACGCCTCGCCGCCGCCCGCCGCACCCAGCTTGGAAGCAATCAGTGCAAACACACCAATCGGTGCAAACCACATAATCCACTCGACCAGTTTCATCATGCCGTCGTTCAACGACTCGAAAAATGCAATCACCGGGCGTCCGCGCTCGCCGAGTGTGGAAAGTGCTGCGGCAAAGGCAATACAGAAAACAATTATCGGCAACAGCTTCATATCCGCTGCTGCGGCAATAATATTCGGATGCACCAGCGATAAAATCAGATCGGAGAAACCAATATCGCCAACGGCAGGTTTAGGCGCATGCGCATCCGCTGCCAACGATACACCAACACCCGGCTGCCAGAGATTGGCCATCAGCAAACCGATAGAAACGGCAAACAGCGTCGTACAGGCATAATAAGCCACCGCATATCCGCCCATGCGCCCTAAACGGCGCACATCGCCGAGACCGGCCACACCGGTAATCACACTGGCGGCAATCAACGGCACAATCAGCATTTTCAGCGTGGTGAGAAACAACTCACCGAGCCAAGCCACCGATTGCATGGCCGAACCCCAGAAATAACCGGAAAAACCGCCTGCGACGATACCGACCAGCATGGCCAGCAGCAATTTTTGTTCATGCAATGATTTCAAAGCACTCCCCTGCCCACAGCATCAGGAAAACATCCCTGATAGAATCGCCTCAGCAACCAACACCGCAGAGGTGCTGCAATAGAAATTATTTTACTCGGCAGGAACGTTCCGCATGCACGATAAGCAGGTCTCTTTTCAGTTTTGAAAGATGCCCGATACCCAGAGAAACACGCGTGTACTTGATGCATGTTGTCCCGGCTGAAGTTGCTTCACATCCAAATGTCTTCTGCGCCCGTTTATACACTGCGTTTATGATTTTATCCTGACCTTTTTTGCCGAGACCGGCATAATACGTCAACGCATCATTTTTCGCGGATGTATCAGCAACGGAAATCACTTCCGGAATGGTCACACCAAGACCTTTGGCAAATTCGATTTCGCATCCGCCTGTCGCCTTGGCCGCACTGCCCCTGTCGTCGGCATCATGATCGTTGCATGCACTCAGCGTACCGGCAACCAGCAACAGCAGCAAAAAAACATTCACACTTTTCATCTGTTTCCTCCCATGGAAAAACAATCTTGGCGGCAGTGTTGCAGCAATAGTATGCCATGTCTAGCGCATCCCGATTATGTTGCGGAAAAGTTCGCGCGGGCATGCTCCGGCAAGCTGCACAGCAAGCGGCGTATCACATCTTCACGTGCCGCACGCGCATACGGAGCGGCCGGGAATCTCCCCCAGACCGGCGCAGGCCATGCATCGTCTGTACGGTATCGCGCAATATGATGCACATGCAACTGCGGCACCACATTTCCCAGTGCGGCAACATTGATTCTATCGGCGGCAAAACCTTCGCGCAGGGCATGTGACAAAGCGCAGGATTCGTCCATCAATTGGTAGCGATCTGCTTTGCAAAGCTGCTGTATTTCGCTGATATTCCGGCGTTGTGGCACAAGAATAAACCACGGGTAACGGGCATCGTTCATTAGCAGCAACACACTCAGCGGGAAACGTCCGACAATCAGGCAATCTTCGGCCAAACGCGTATGCAGAATCATGCGACTTTCCTCAATTCGCGCCCGGCACGAAAGCAATCGCTAGGCCGACCAATATCGAACCAAGCACCCCAGTGCAGAAGACCGGCACAAAGCTCTCTCGCCATCAATTCGCGCATCGGTTCAAGTAACGAAAATGCCTGATTAACCGCAAAGCCGCGCAACACTGCCGCATCCCACACCGACACTCCGGAAAAGGTGTATCGCGCCGCGCCATCGCCACAAACAAACCCGTTGCGAAGCGCAAAATCGCCTTGCGGGTGATGCGCCGGATTCGGCACCAACGCAATCGCACAACCACCCTGCGAGCAGCTCCCGGCCAGCGCCCCCATATCAATATCGCTCAACACATCGGTATTATGCACGGCTAAAAGCCCGTCGCCGGGCAATAATTCCAGCGCCGTACGCACCCCGCCACCCGAATCGAGAAGTTTTTCTTCAAAACTGAAATAAAGTCGCACGCCGAAACGCGAGCCATCGCCCAAATATGCAGTCAGCGCGTCGGCGTGATGGTGCGTATTGATAGCAATATCGCGAATGCCCTGCCCGGCCAGTCTGCGAATAACACGCACAACCGCCGCCTGCCCAGCCACCGGCATCAACGCCTTGGGGCGATTTTTGGTCAGCCATTTCAAGCGTGTGCCCAGCCCAGCCGCTAAAATCACCGCGCGCTCAACCCGTTGCATGCATATCCTGACGGTAGACCTTCCACAGACCGCGCAAGTTAATCGTAATCCATGCCAGCTCAAGAAAAATCAGACCGAAATTCCAATAAATCAGCGCCACAACCAGCAACGCCACACCGCCAGCCAGACTTAACGAAAAATAAAGCCGCCGTTTTTCCGGTCGCTCCACCGTCAGCATGTAGGCAATCAACACCAGCAGCGAACCGAGCAATCCCATCACCTGTTCAAGCAAAATATTCCCCCGCACGCATTCAACGACCCAGCAACCGCTGCAACTCCGGGACTTTTTCCAGTGCCGCTTCGTAGCCGCGCCGGACTTCATGGTCGGAATTGGAGAAATCATGCCATTGCGTATAACCGACCAGCGGCTCAATCACCACATCGGCATGCGCTTTTTCGTATTGCCGCAAATACAGCGATTTGACCTGTGCCGTCCAATCCAACATGCCCATCACATTGGTCGGCGCATGATCGGGATCGGGACGCGCGCCGGTATTTACCGCCACCACCAGTTTGTCCTCGCCTGCCACACTGCGCGCCTCCATGGCTGGCACTTCGCTGGCCAAACCACCATCCAGATAACGGTGGGCATCGATTTCCACCGGATCGAACACGCCGGGAACCGCCATACTTGCCGCCAAGGCTTTGCATAAATCCCCTTTCGAAAAAAGATGACACTCGCCGCCGGGAAAACGAACCGCAGTAACATGCAGGGGAATTTTCGCCGTTTCGAAATTACCTTCGCCGCAAAACACACCGGCCACCTGCGCCAAAGCCGTATCGTCGGCCACGGCAATATCGGTCATCGCCCGCGTATAAAGAATCGTTTGACGCGCCACCGTAGTTAATCGGCCCAACCACGATTCATCCCCCGCTTCGGTATCCACATCATGCACCTTGGGCAGACTGAGATTGTGAAACGCATCGGAATCGAGAAACTCAAACACCCGCCGCTGCAAGGCCTCGGCATCCGGATTAAGCGCATACATCGCACCAAACAACGCACCGATACTGGTTCCGACAATAGCATCGGGCTTCAGGTCATTCTCCTCCAACGCCCGAAGCGCTCCCAAATGCGCCAATCCCCGGCCTCCGCCGCCAGCCAATGCCAGCACAAAACCCTGATAACGCCGCCCCAGCAAGTGCCCTAGAAAATTCATGTTTCCTCCGTTAATTCGGCGGCACGCGCCAAGCGTTCGCAAAGCATCGTCACCTCCTGTTCGCTAAGCATTTCGCCGTCGTTACCAGTCAGGAAGAACACATCCACAGCCCGTTCCCCGAAGGAGCTGATACCAGCACCGCGCACATTAAAACCGGCATCGTCGATTTCACCGGTCAGTGCTGCCAGCAAGCCCGGCCTGTCCGCCGCTGCCACCTCAATCGAGGTTTGCCGACTCGAAGCCAACGGCAATGCTTTCACCCGCACCGGCACTTGGCGCATCAGCAGATTCTGTTTCACCGGCTTCACTGGCGGTACCGGCTCGCCATCCAAGGTTCGCATGACTCTCTGCTTAAGCCTATGCAAGTCGTTTTCTTCGCACAAAGCCTTACCATCGGCATCCTGAATATGGAACACATCAAGCACACGCTTGTCTTTCAAGGTGAATGCCTGCGCGGCAACGATATTAACGTAGCTGGAAGAAAGCGTTGCAGTCAGCTCGGCCATCAAGCGTTTGCGATCCTTGGCCAGCACAATCACCAGACTCTCGCCACGCGCCGCATCAATCAGCACATCGACACCTGTTTCCACCGTCGCCTGCATCAGGCATGCGATATGCAGCAATTGCCGGGGTGGAAAACTCATCACCGCCCGCCACGGCAACTGCTGCATCACCGCAGACATGTTTTGCCGTTGCGAATCCTCCACCTTGCTCAGTGTGCTTTCAATACGAATCGCGACACGCACTTGGGTGCTGGCACTGGCATCTTCTTCACCCATCAGATGACGCTCGGTGGTCAGATAGAGTTCGCGCAGCAATGTGCCCTTCCATTCATTCCACACACCCGGCCCGACGGCGGCAATATCCGCCACACTAAGGCACAACAGGTATTGTAAACGCTCCATATCGCTGACTTGTTCGGCGAAATATTTAATCACCTCCGGATCGGTTAAATCGCAACGCTGCGAGGTAATCGCCATCAACAAATGATGCCGCACCAGCCAAGCAACCAGCTCGCAGGCATCCCGGTTCAGGTCCAGACGACGGCAAACCGTTAGCGCAATTTCCGCACCTTTTTGCGAATGATCGCCGGGTTTTCCCTTGGCAATATCGTGACACAACAACGCCAAATAAAGCAGCTCTGGCCGTTTTAACTGGGAAAACACATCGCCCGCCAACGACAAACGCTCACCATGCTGCCGATGGCACATATTGCGCGCTTCGCCAATCGCACGCAGCGTATGTTCGTCCACCGTATAGGCGTGATAATTATTGAATTGGCCCAAGCCGACGGTATGCCGAAATTCGGGGATAAAACGGCCCAACACACCGGTATCGTTCATTTCCTTGAGTGCCGAGGCGACATTGCGCCGGTGCTTCAAAATATCCATGAAAATCGCTTTCGCCTGTGGATTGGCGCGAAAATCGTCGTCGATCATCAACACATGTTCGCGCACCTGACGCAGGCTCTGACTGGAAAGCTTTCGATGCCCCTGCTGGGCAACATGAAAAATACGCAGCAAACGCAACGGCTCTTCCTCGAAAGCCATCGTATCGCCCGTGCCGACACGCTTGCCCTCCAAAACAAACCCATTGCCGATATTCTTGCGCCGCGTCAGCCATTGCGGATGCAATTCTTCCTCGAAATGCATGCACAACAAGCCGGACACACGCGAAATACGCCCGGCATGACGGAAATAATCCTTCATAAAGCTTTCAACCGCCGGTCGGTAGGCCTCGCTCTGATAACCCATGCGTTCGGCCATTTCCATCTGTTGTGCGAACCCCAAGCGGTCGTTCGGGCGTCCGGTTTCCAGATGCAGGCCGACCCGGCAACGCCACAAAAAATCCTGTGCCTGCATCAAATGCGTCTGTTCGGTTTGCGAAATCACCCCGCGATTCACCAATTCGGCGATTTCATCGCAGCCGTGCCACGCCTTGGCCAACCAGAATGCCGTTTGCACGTCGCGCAGCCCGCCCATGCCCTCTTTGATATCCGGTTCCATCAAAAAAGCGGTGTCGCCGGTACGCGCATGGCGCTGCTGCATTTCCGCCAATTTAGCCTCGACAAAAGCCTTGCGCCGTTTGCTGAAAAAATGGCTCATTTTGCCCTGCAACACGGCATAGCCAACGCCGCGCCCGCAAATCAACCGCGATTCCAGCGCCGCCGTCGCCGTATGCCAATCTTCGCGCACAAAATGCAAAGTTTCGTCCACCGTGCGCACCGCATGCCCCAGCTTTACATTCATATCCCACAAGGCATAAACGAAATGCTCGATGGTTTGATTGACCTGATCGTCCGGTTCATCGGCCAATAGAAACCACAAATCCCAATCCGAATGCGGACACAGCTCGCCGCGCCCGTAACCGCCGACAGCCAGCAAATCGACACGATCGGAAATATCCGAGGCCATCTCGTCCCACATCTGCACCAGCAAGGCATCCACCGCTTTGCACATGTGATGCACCAGCACACTACCCGTCTCTCCGGCAGCGAATAACTGCTGTATTTCGCCGCGAAATGTCGCTAATTTATCGTTATAAATCGTGTTCTGTCGCGTTTTAACGATCATCATCGGCCCTTGCTATTAAATCCACCAGTTCATCCAGTGTGTTCAGCGCATCCAGTGGCCGCATCGACGCCACATCGAGTGCGGCAAGACGCGCTTGCAACTCGGAAAAGACACGCTCGCGCTCCTCTTTTTCGCGCCGTTCCGCTTCGGCGAATAAACCCAATTGCGGTTTGCCCGATTCGGCACTCACTTCGGCATCGTGTTCGAGCCGGAACAAATGTTCGCGGGCGCGTTTGACCACTAGCGGCGGCAAACCGGCCAGCTTGGCTACGGAAATACCGTAAGAACGGTCGGCCGCGTTATCCTCCACCCGATGCAGGAAAATAACATCACCGCGATGCTCGCGCACCATCACCGAGGCGTTAAAACTCTCCGCACACTCATCCGGCAGGCCGGTCAATTCGTGGTAATGCGTTGCAAACAGCGTCAACACATCGGCACTATTCATCAACTGCTCGGCCACCGACCAGGCAATCGCCAAGCCGTCCCAAGTGCTGGTTCCGCGCCCGATTTCATCGATAATCACCAAGGATCGCGACTGCAACTGATTGAGAATATGCGCGGTTTCCATCATTTCGACCATAAACGTCGAGCGCCCGGCAGCCAGTTCGTCGCCCGCGCCGATGCGTGTGAAAATACGCCGCGTTAAAGGAATGCGCGCCGCATCCGCAGGCACAAAACAACCGGTATGCGCCAACCAGACAATCCACGCCACCTGCCGCATATAGGTCGATTTTCCGCCCATATTCGGCCCGGTCAGCAGCATAAAACGCCGTTTCTGCATATGCATATCGGTATGATTGGCGACAAAATCACCCGCTTCCAGACACTGCTCGACCTGCGCATGCCGCCCTTCCTGAATCGACAACGCCCGCCCGCCGTGCACCTCCGGGCGGATATAACGCTGCTCAATCGCCAATGCCGCAAAACAAGCCAACACATCCAAGCGCGCCACCGCCGCTGCCGCCGCCTGAATCGCCGCCGCGCGGGCAACAATCGCCAAACGCAATTCTTCAATCAAGGCCCATTCGCGGGCCAGCGCCGATTCGTGCGCTTTAAGCACCTCTTCTTGGTGGCGATGCAATTCATCGGTGATATAACGCTCGGCATTCACCAAGGTCTGCTTGCGCACATAATGCGCCGGTGCTTTATCGGCCAGCGATTTGGGGATTTCGATAAAATAGCCGAACACTTTATTGTATTTAACGCGCAATTTACCAATGCCGGTCGCCTTGCGCTCGCCCACCTCGAATGCCGTCAACCAATCGTCAGCACCGCGTGCCAAATCGCGCAAACGATCCAGTTCGCCGTCAAATCCCTTGTTAATCACACCGCCGTCGCGTGCATGTGCAGGCGACGGCTCGACCATCGCCGCATCCAAACGCGCCGCCAAATCATCCAAACCGCCCAAGGCCTGAATAATATCGACAAATAAGCCGCTGCGCCCGTCCAGCGCCGCCAACAACGACGGCAGCACCAACAATGCCGTTGCCATACCGCGAAAATCGCGCGGCACAGCGCGCTCTAGCGCCAAGCGTGTCAACATGCGCTCCATATCGCGCACACTTTTCAACAATCCGCGAATCGCATCCAAGGCATCGCGATCGTCAATCAAGCTCTGCACCGCATCCTGCCGCTGGGAAATCGCCGCCAAATCGTTCAATGGCCGATCCAACCAATCGCGCAGCATGCGCGCACCCATCGGCGTGCATGTGCAATCAAGGACATTGATCATGCCGCCCGCCGCATCACCGGACAGGCTTTCGTACAATTCCAGATTACGTCGCGAACGCGCATCAATGCCCATACATGCTTGTGCTTGACGCAATACCGGCAATTGCAGATGCGCCAGCGCGCATTTTTGCGTTTGCTGCAAATACACCAGTGCTGCGCCAACCGCCGCCGCTGCCAGCGGCGCTTTATCGAGATTCAGCGCAGCCATTTCGCGCACCCCGAAACAGCGTTCGATGCGCTCTTCGGCCACTTCGGCGGCAAAACTCCAATCGCCCGGATGATGCACCGGCACAGAAGTGGTCAACGAAGCAAAAGCATCGGTTTGCAACAAAAGCTCTGCCGGAGCAAGTACCGCAAGTTGCTCCTCCAGCGCTTCTGCGCCACCGCCCTGCAATAATTGAAACGCGCCGCTGGAAAGATCGACGGCAGCCAGCGCCCACGCCTGCTCCGTACCGCACAAAGCAACCAGCGGCTGCGTGCGACTTTCATCGAGCAATTCGGATTCGGTAATCGTCCCCGGCGTCACCACGCGCACCACTTCGCGGCGCACCGGCCCCTTGCTGCCGTCCGGCGGCTCCATCTGCTCGCAAACGGCTACGCGCACACCTGCCGCCACCAGACGCGGCAGATATTGCCCGGATTGATGCCACGGCACCCCGGCCATCGGAATATCCGTGCCGTTGGATTTGCCGCGTTTGGTCAGGGTGATGTCGAGAATTTTGGCGGCTTGCACCGCATCGTCGAAAAACATCTCGTAGAAATCGCCCATGCGATAAAAAAGCAGACAATCCGGATATTCCGATTTAATGCGCAAATACTGCTGCATCATCGGCGTATGCGCTGACGATGCAGCCGCTGCGGATGGCTTGTTTTTGCTTTTTTCGGCGGTCTGAACTGACATGCGCGTAAAATAGCAGGTTGAAGGGCATTCGATAACCATGCGAAAACAACTTGATGCACGGCATTTTTCTCTATGGCAAGACGCGAGCAACGCAGAAGCGGCGTTATATGATGTGAGAATATCTGATATGAGAATTCTCTGATGTAAGAATTCGATAACCATGCGGCCTGGGGACATACGGGACGGGGGGAGGGGGAGGGGGGAAGGAGCCCGTATGTTTAAATCCCCAAGCCGTGGTTATCAATCTGGGACGAACTATGCCGCCCCTTATAGACTGTTTGTCGGCGCAGCGCGAAAAAACTTAAACAATGATTTCGCCACCCGCCGTCATAGCCTTACGCAACAATATGCAAGCAGCGTGCCACCGGCGCGAATGAGGTTCGATGCCAGATGCACGGGCCGTGCTCACGCAATGCATCCATATGCTGACGTGTGCCATACCCTTTGTGCGCGGAAAATCCGTAAACAGGGAATTTTACATCGATTTTTTGCATCAGACGATCACGCACCACCTTCGCCATAATCGATGCGGCAGCGATTTCCTGCACCGAATCGTCACCGCCGATGACCGCCTCGGCCAGCACCGGCAAATCAGGGACACGATTGCCGTCCACCAGCACCTTTGACGGTTGAATGGTCAAATTTTCGACACTCCGGCGCATCGACAGCATCGTCGCCTGCAAAATATTCAAATGATCGATCTCTTCCACCGATGCCATCGTCACACAATACGCCAACGCATGCCGACGCAGATGATGGTACAAACGCAGCCTTTTTTTCGCCGCCACCCTCTTTGAATCGCGATATTGCCCCAGCAACGGATCGTCCGGCGATAAAATCACCGCCGCTGTCACCACCGGCCCCGCCAACGGCCCGCGCCCGACTTCATCAACGCCTGCTAGCACCTTTATTGATCTCCCTGATGTTTTTGCACAAGTTGCCCTAACCCCTGAATCAACACATCTACTTTTGGAACCCAATCATCAATTTTGAGATAGGGATATTTTTCATGCAAATCTTCAGGCAATTCCATACCAAATTCACGAACAATAAAAGCCGCCAGATCATCCCTGAATGAAAGGGCCTGCTCTGATCCATTCAGCCAGCCAAGGTTAAAAAATAATTTCCCTTCCGATGTCCCAGATATGACTGACCGTTTACATATTGAATCAACAACAGGATTAAACGACCCTTTGATTTTTCCCGTTCCCCATTTGATTTTATCAGAAAATGACACGCATGCATCATAAAGTCGCTTTAATGCATTTACACCTGATTCATCAAGCTTTGCTCTCGCATCAGCAAAGAATGTCTCCTCATCCCACTTCTTTCTCAACCCGGAAGTCACCGTTACGGTGCGCTTTACCTGACGCGCCTCTTCGGTGTAACCAAAAAGTGTCGGAACGACAACCCTGATACCGTCATGCATGTATTGCCGAGCCTCGACAATCAGCACTTCCGAGCGCTCCATTTGTTTGTTCAGAAAGTCGACAACACTTCTGAGTTCCATTGAAGATTTTTCAAGGAAAAACACCAGCCTGACCTGACCTTCACGAAGATTGTCTTCAACCCGCTGAAAAAAGTCATCCACATCCAAATCGTCATCCGGCTGCAGATGTTGAACTGCTTCATCAACCGATAAACCTCTCGCAGAAGCATTCTTTTCGGCCAAATCACGCATATCACCCTTGGTCCAATAGTAATGTCCATTGGCTGCGTAATCGAACATCTGGCCAATGACTTCACGACGAGAGCGTGAATCCTCGTAACGCTTACACTCAATAAATGTTGGCATACCGCTCTGATCAACAAAGAAAAAATCAATGTTCCAGCGTTCAGTCCCTGATGATGGATCAGGAACAGGCATTTCCCTTTCAATGATTAGCCACCTTCGAGGATCACCCGGATTGATCTGCTCTCCCGGCAACAAATCAGGATTCTTTTCCAAGATAAGCTGCAATTCCTGATCCTCGTTCTTGCAGCGGATCCGCTGCATGGAGTCAGTTTCCCCATCCTCTCGGACTACATATGCCTTTGCCATTACTCCCCTCCCATTAACGCAACCTTGCACCGCCCCGCTGCATTCCTCAAATTTTTATCCAGCGTCGCAATGGGAATACCTTGGCGCATCGCCAAATCAAGATAGGAGGCATCGTAAGTTGAAAGTTGGTGTTCCCTTGCCAGAAAAAGAAACTCGCTCATGGCGCGTTGTCGTGTTTCAGGTTCGGAATGAATCGGTAGGGACGAAAGCATGGACAAGAAGCGTGTCGCATCTGCTTCGCTCAATCGCCCTCGCCGTTCTGCGACCAAAAGGACATTGCCAACCTCCAGTGGCCAAATAGCCGGAACAAGTGCTTTCGATTGTTTGAAAGATTCCAAGACTGAATCAGCCAGCGCATTGGATTCATCTTCAAAACACCATGCCATCACAATAGAATTATCAAGCACAAAACGGTTCGGCACATGCTCCACTAGCGACGACCTTCTTCGATCATGTCCTTAACAGAAAGACCATTCAGACGCTTGCCGCTACGAAAGGCTTTGAGGCCGCGAATCGCATCGGAAACATTCTCGCCACCCTCAACAGGCTGCAAAACAGCAACCGAATGCCCGTGTTTGGTGATGGTAATGCGTTCACCATCTGCAACACGCTCAAGCAGTTGGGGTAGATGTGTTTTTGCTTCGTAAGCACCGACCGCACTCATATCGCCCTCCTAAATTAGACTAGTCTAAGACCAGAATAGAAAGAGCAGGGCTTTTGTCAAGCATTCAGCCGCGCAAACCTGCTGCGAATTTCTTCTCCATCGCCGCAATAATCGCATTTGAGGCGGCATCGGAATCTTCTTGCGTCAGGGTGCGTCCGGCATCTTGCAGGGTGAAGCGAATGCCGAGGCTGATTTTATCTTCCGGCACACCTTTGCCTGCGTACAAATCGAAAATCCGCGCATCGCTCAGCAATTTTCCGGCAGCACTCTTCACGGCATTCAAAATCGCGTCGGAAGATGTGTGTTTATCGAACAGGAACACCAAGTCGCGTTCCACGCCCGGAAACTCCGGCAACGGTGCAAATTTCGCTTTTTTGCCTGCCGGAAGCGCATCCAAATCGATTTCGGCAACAAATACCGGCGCATCCATATCCAAAGCCGCAGCAATATCGCCGTCCACCCGGCCAATGCGCCCCGCTTCAGCGCGACCAATCAGAATCTTGGCACTTTGCCCGGCCTGTAAGCCTTGAATCGCATCGTCGGCGATAAAGCGAGCCGTCAATCCGCGCCGCGCCAACCACACTTCGAGCGCGCCTTTCAAATCAAAGAAATCGCCCTGCCGCGCCGCAGCAAACCATTCGTCCGTCTGCACCTCGCCGCTCATCAGCCAAGCAATGACGTTGTTTTCATCGTGCCCGGCTTCTGTTTTCGCATAAATACGCCCCTGCTCGACCAGCGCCACCCCCGGCTGCTGGCGGTTCAGATTATATCGGGCCGTATTCAGCAGACCCGGCCACACCGAACGGCGCATCACGCTCATCGCATCGGAAATCGGATTGGTCAGTTCTATATCCGCACCGTCGTCGGCAACAAAAAGGCGCTGCTCGCTGGCGGAAATAAACGCATACGACACCACTTGCAAAAACCCGCCAGCCACCGCATCGTGAATGGCGGTATCCTTTTGCACAGGCGCAGTTGTGGCCAGCGGCGGCAAAAGTTCGGGAATCGCATCGAAACCGATAATGCGCGCATATTCCTCGGAAATATCCTCGCCAATCGACACATCATGGCGAAACGACGGCACATCAATCTGCAAATCATCGCCATTGCGCAACACACCGAAACCCATACGCGCCAGCACGGCATCCGCCGATTCGGGAATCTCAATGCCCAACCGCGTGGCAATGCGCGACAGCAAACAACGCACTTGGCGACCGCTATTGATGCCTGCGGCATCGCCGACGACGCTTATTTCGCCAGCCGAACCGCCGAATAAATCGACAATCATCGCCGTCGCCCGCTGCATAGCGATTTCGACCATCAACGCATCGACGCCGCGCTCGAAACGCATCGACGCTTCGGAAACCATCGCATAAGCGCGACGTGTTTCGCTGACTCTGGCCTGCCGGAAAAATGCCGATTCCAAGACAATATCGCGGGTCGATTCGCTCACTCCAGTCGCTTCCGAACCCATAATACCGGCCAGCGCAATCACACTGCTATCGTCGCAAACCAGCAGGTCTCCGCTATTCAATGTCAATGCGCGCCCGTCCAGCGCCGCAAAATCCTCACCGCCCGCCGCCGAACGAATCGATATGTCGCCACTGAGTTTATCTGCATCGAAGGCATGCATCGGCTGGCCAATATCCAACATGATGTAATTCAACACATCGACAATGCCATTCACCGGTCGCATACCGGCCATGATTAAAGCCGCCTGCATCCACATCGGCGAATCGCCTACCATCACACCCGAAACACGTCTTGCTAAATACAGCGGGCAATCCTCTGCCGCAGATACGCTGACATTCGGCGCGTCAATCGCTGCATCCACCGCCACTTGCGGCACATCCACATCAGTCAAGGCCAAACCGGCGTCGGCAGCCAAATCGCGGGCGATACCGCGCACATTCATGCAATCGCCGCGATTCGGGGTTATGGATAGATCGAACACCGCTTCTTCCAACGCAAGAAACTCGCCCACTTGCGCACCGATAGGCGCATCGGCAGGTAAAATCAGCAGTCCGGCAGCATCTTCGGCCAAACCCAATTCCGCCTCGGAACAACACATGCCGCAGCTCACTTCACCGCGAATTTTGCCTTTTTTAATCTTCAAACCGTTGGGCAGTAGCGTGCCGATGGTTGCCACCGGTACTTTATCGCCTTCGCCCATATTGGCCGCACCGCAAACAATCTCCAGCGGCTCTTTCTCACCGATATTCACCTTCAACAAGCTCAATTTATCGGCATTAGGGTGCGGGATTTTCGATTCGATTAAACCGACACGCACGCCTTTGACTGCCGCGCGCGGCTGCTCCACCACCTCCACTTCGTGCCCCAAACGAATCAAATCATCGGCAATCTCGGTCGGTGTTGCGGTAAGTTGGACATGTTGTTTCATCCATGAAAAAGGAATCTTCATTTGTTCACCCCCATGCGGCGCAGAAAGCGCACGTCATTCTCGAAAAACAGCCGCAAATCGGGAATGCCCTTTTTCAACATCACCAAACGCTCGACACCAAGACCGAACGCAAAACCGGAAAATTCATCGCCATCAATAGCCACCGACTGCAACACATTCGGATGAATCATGCCGCTGCCCAGCACCTCGATCCAACCGCTGCCCTTGCAAATCCGGCAACCTTTTCCGGCGCAAAACACACAACCGATGTCCACCTCCGCCGAAGGTTCGGTGAACGGGAAATAATGCGGCCGCAAACGAATCGCCACGTCTTTTTCGAAATAAGTGGATAAAAAATGCTTAAGCACACCTTTCAAATGCGCCATCGACACATCGCGATCAACCTTGAACACCTCGACCTGATGAAACATCGGCGAATGCGTGACATCGTAATCGCAACGGTAAACACGTCCCGGCGCGACCACGGCCAGCGGCGGCTCGCCGCCCTCGGCCAAAAATCGTTTCATGGCGCGGATTTGTACCGGCGAAGTATGGGTGCGCAGCAGCATCGGCTGCTCGCCCATATC
>JAJRWP010000009.1 GCA_021545645.1 Zetaproteobacteria bacterium
GCCAGCAGTATGCCTTCGGCGGCAGGGTTGGTATCGACAATGCCGACAATCTCGACCAATGCCTCATCGCGCAGCATTTGCAGCACAGAAGTGCCGCCCACACCCGCACCAAGAATCAAAACCCGGCGCGGATCTTCCTTGACATGTTTCATTCGGCCTCCAGCATTCGCAAAATACGCCTAAATTTTAGCAGGCATTCAATATCCCGTCATGGCTTTGCTGCAATCGCTAAATAACAAGCCAGACATTTACATATCGGAATATTGAACTACCTTGAATGTTGGCAAGCAAACTGTGCGCCAAAACAGACCGAAACCGAGGAATAAGCAGAGGAGGTGTTCGCTTGTATCAATACATGATACGCCATGTATCCTATTTGCTGCTGCTTACTCTCGCCGCCTGCGCGAGCCTGCCGATGCAAGCAAGGCATTCGCAAATCGACACGCGGGGTATTGATGGTATTGCATGTATCGGCAGCATCATCACGCCGCCTGCGGGATTGCTGGAAATACACGACAACGCATTATTGCAGCAGGCTCTTGGCGCTAGCGGCGAAGGCAAGCTGTGCGCCGGAAAGGTGTTTGTTGCCAAAAAACCGGTAACGGTTTATCGCCTGTGGAACAGCGACAAGGCTTATACCGCCTATGGCCGCTGGTGGTCGCTTTCGCTACCCACAGGTCCAAAAGCCAAATACCGAAAAGACAATGATATTTGTCCGTCGTGGAGCCGCCTGGACCGGATGAGCGTTTGCACCTTGAAAATCGGTACAAAAATCGTCCTTGGCCCCGGTCAAAGCGCCAAATGCAAAAACACGACCTACGCCAAATCGCCGGTGAATCAGGTTTTTGTACCCAACGATTCGCGCCAGCAGCGCATTCTTGTAGAAAAATGCAGCGAGGGCGTGGCTTGGCCTTGATTGATTGAAACTCAAAAACTGGATCGCCGCGTGCAGTGCCGAAGTGTGGTACACAGCAATCAAAAGCAGCTTATTTGCTCTTTTTACTAGGCGTGGCGATGCCTGCAACGCCGATGCATCAAGCCAAATGTTTTTCCGCCGTCACCTGATTACTTAGCGCCGTATGCGATTCGAATGCGCTAATATTGCCGATGGTGGTGCGGGCGATGTTGGTCAGGGCATCGCGGGTGAAAAATCCTTCGTGGCTGGTTATAATCACGTTCGGGAAGGTCAGCAGGCGGGCAAACACATCGTCCTGAATAATGCGGTCGGATAAATCCTCGAAGAAAAGGTCCGCCTCCTCCTCGTAAACATCCAGTCCGAGATTGCCGACTTTACCGGTTTTCAGTGCTTCGATGACCGCGCGCGTATCGACCACTGCGCCGCGACTGGTATTAATAATCATCACCCCGTCTTTCATGGATGCCAGCGCCTGATCGTCGATGAGATGATGGGTTTCCGGCAGCAGTGGGCAATGCAGGGTGATAATGTCCGATTGTTGATACAGATCGGACAGGGAAACATATTCGACGCCGAGGGCTTCGCACGCCGGGTTCGGATATTTATCGAAGGCGAGCAAACGACAGCCGAAACCATTGAGTATTTCAGCGACCACCGAACCGATCATGCCAGTGCCGATGATGCCTACCGTTCTGCCGTACATATCGAATCCGAGCAGGCCATCCAGCGAGAAATTCCCTTCGCGGGTATGGTTGTAGGCGCGGTGCAGTTTGCGATTCAGGGCCAGCATCAGCCCTACCGCATGTTCGGCCACCGCATGCGGCGAATAAGCCGGAACGCGCAATACTGTGATGCTATTCTTTTCGGCAGCCAGCAGATCGACATTGTTAAAACCCGCACAGCGCAACACGATTAGGCGTGTGCCGCTTTCGGCAAGGGTTTTGATTACCTCGGCATTGGCGACGTCGCCGACAAACAGACACACCGCCGGATAGCCAGCAGCCAACGCAGCGGTTTGCGGCGAAAGATGCGCCTTGAAAAACACCAGTTGATGGTCGAATTCGCTATTTTCCTGTTCAAGAAAATGTTCGTCGTACGGTTTAGCACTGAATACTGCAACTTTCATCGTTATCTCCACAGTTTGACGTTCAAATGATGCAATCGAAGCGTTGTTCCAGATAGAAAAGGCAAGTTCTTCATGCCGAATAGAGCATACAGATAATCCTACGCAAAATCCATACCAGAAATCAGGATAAGAAGGGCAGCTAGGAGATTGTTAGAACGAAGAGGCGGGTTGCTTGAGAAATTCGATTTCCTCGGGCGTGGATTGTCGGCCAAGGATGGTATTGCGATGCGGGTAACGGCCAAAACGGTCAATGATGGCTTTGTGCTGCAATTCGAACGCGTAGTTATGTTCCGCGCCAAGGCGGCTGAATATCTCCGCTGCTTGCGCGTGAATGGTGGCTGATTCGCTATGCATATAGGGCATATAAAAGAAGGCGCGTCTTTCGACCTCCACTCGCTCGTCGGCCTGTATGCGCAGCGCTTCCTGCGCCAGCACTAGCGCGGCGCTATCGAAGGCAAAGGCCAGCGGTGAATCGCGGTAAAGGTTGCGTGAGAACTGATCCAACACGATAATTTCGGCCAATCGTCCCGCCGGGCATTGACGCCAAGCCGCCAATTCGCCTTGGGCAGCGGCTTTGTGGGTGCTGGCGAAGCGTTTTTCGATGGCCATATCAAGCGCAATATCCTTCACCCACCACTGTGCCGGTTCGATTTCTTCGAACCAGAATTTTAGAACATCGTCTGCGGAAACCACGTTTGTTAAAAACGCAGATAGCTCAGCAACAGGGCGATAAACACGGCTGCGCCAAGCAGGTTGTTATTCAAAAAGGCTTGGAAACAGTCTTCTTTTTTTCTGTGAAAAATCAGCCGTTGGTGGTGGATGGCGAAGGCGGCGGCAATACCGAGGCCAACGTAATATATTGGTGAAAGGGCAAATGCGACGCCAGCGGCAATCATCAGCGCAATGAAGGCCAATTGAAACAGACCGATGATCTGTCTATCCCATGAGCCGAACAGTACGGCGGTGGATTTGACGCCGATTTTCAGATCGTCGTCGCGATCAACCATCGCATACATCGTATCGTAGGCAATCACCCAGCAGATATTGGCGGCAAAAATCAGCCACGCAGCAGCAGGCACTTCGCCACTTTGTGCTGCAAAGGCCATCGGAATGGACCAGCCGAAAGCCACACCGAGAAATGCTTGCGGCCAGTGCGTGTAACGTTTCATGAATGGGTAAAGCGCAGCCAGAAATACTGCCCCGAACGATAGAAAAACCGTTAATTGATTGGTGGTCAATACCAGTGCGAAAGCAATCAAGCATAACGCGATAAACAGGACTAATGCTTCTTTGGAGGATATTTCTTTGGCGGCCAGCGGGCGCGCTTTGGTGCGTGCCACATGTGCATCAATCTTGTGGTCGGCAAAATCGTTAATCACACAACCGGCGGAGCGCATCAAAAATGCGCCAAGCAGAAACACGGCCACATTGGCGGCATCAGGATGGCCGTTGCCAGCAATCCACAGCGCCCACAGCATCGGCCAAGCGACCAGATACGTGCCAATCGGTTTGTCCACGCGCATCAAGCGTGCGTAGATGGAAAAACGTTTTTTCAACATGTTCAGGGGCGTTTCAAGGCCAGTGTTAAGCCATCGGCAACAGGCAACATGGCCAGTTCGATGCGTTCGTCGTTGCGCAGTTTTTCGTTGAAGGCGCGAATCGCCTCGGTATCGGGTTCGCAATTGTCTGCATCGGCAACGCTGCCGCCCCACAAGGTGTTATCCACGGCAATCAGTCCGCCCGGACGCAGCAGCGCCAGCGAACGCTCAAAATAGGCGTCGTAATTAACCTTGTCGGCATCAATGAAAGCGAAATCGAAGCTGGAGGTCGCGCCGTGCGCCAGCAATTCGTCGAGCGTTTCCAGCGCCGGACGCAGATGCAAATGGATTTTATCCTGAACGCCTGCCGTTTCCCAGAAACGGTGCGCCACAAAGGTCCATTGCTCAGAAATATCGCAGGTGACGATTTCGCCGTCTTTGGGTAAAGCCAGTGCCATCCATAAGGTCGCGTAGCCGGTATACGTGCCGATTTCGAGTACCCGTTTGGCATGCATCAATTTGAGCAGCAGGGCCATGAACTGACCTTGCTCGGGAGCCGAACGCATGACGCTCATTTCCTCGCCTTCGGTTGCGGCGCGCAAATCGCGCAATACCTGCGCTTCACGCAGACCGACGCCGAGCAGGTAATTGTACAGTTGGTCGTCCAGATTGAGTGTTTTATTCGCCATGCGTTTTTTCCAATTCCGCCAAGCGCTGTGCGGCAGCCTCCATATCGTCTTCGCTGAATACGGAAATTCCGTGGCCAATAAGCAGGCTGGTGGTGACGCCCACGCCTTTGATTTTGATGCCCGAAAATTTGCCGTTATTCACTTTGGTGCTGGCGCAAGAGGGACTGCCGTCCTTGAGGATGGCAATCTTGATATGGTGCTCCCAGCATTGCGCCAATGCCCGTTCCGCGCCATTGATAAAGGCATCGCTCACATCGTTTCCGGCTTTAGTTTGCACCTTTTTTTTGCCGCTTAATACGCCAGCCGCATCGCCTTGGTCGATTTCCGCAGGTGGTCGCGGTATTGGCAGGCCGCCCGCTTGTTCTGGGCAGTGGGCAATAATGCGTCCCTGCTGTTGCCATGTGTCGAGCAAGCCATGCACAGCCGAATCGCCGCCGTCGTAGCGGACTTTCTCACCCAGCAAACAGGCACTGACCAGAATTTTCTCCATGTCGCCAGCTTAGCCGCACCCGTTGCATAGCGCAAAACACGCGTGTGTGCGGGTGGGTTTTACGGTGCTGTTTTATGCGTTGTGATTGAGCAGATGTGTTACAGCAGCGGCATCGGCAAGCGCGCTGCGTGCGCCCAGTCGGGTGCAGGCCAATGCGCCTGCTGCCGAGGCGAAACGCAATCCCTCGCGCCACGGCATGCTATTTGCCACAGCCAGCGCAAATGCGCCGTGAAAAGCATCGCCAGCACCGGTCGAATCGATGGCCTTGACGGAAAATGCCTCCATTTCACCGGTTTTTCCGTGTTTCGCCCACAACAGGCCGCGCGCGCCCAGTGTAATCACTGCATGTGCTGCGATGTTGGCGAAATCGTTAAGTGCAGAAGCAAGATTACTGGCCGGATTATGTTGCCGGGCGAATGTTTCGCTGGCCAATAGATAATCAACCTTCCCGGATAGGTTTTGCGTGCCTTGATGCAGCGAACCGGCATCCAGCAGGGTTGGAATAGTATGTCTTTTCGCCCAACGGCAGATGGGTTCGGAAATCAGCGGC
>JAJRWP010000103.1 GCA_021545645.1 Zetaproteobacteria bacterium
AAAAACGGATTGTTTTTGCTTCCCCAGAGCTATTTCAGTTGCTTTAGCGCCTGTTTCATCAATCCGGTTGCCGCCCGTACCGCTTCCCTGTCGCTTGCTGCATGCGGCACTGAAAATGCCTCGCCGAAACGAACCTTCCCCCTGCCGCGACGCAAAAACGAATGCGTTAGATGCACATGATCGAACGGCCATGTGCCGGTAATGCGAAACGGTAAAATAGGCGCGCCCGTTGCCATGGCTATCACCACCGCGCCCGGCAAAATGCGGTCCAGCGGAATATCCGGATTGGCCGCACCTTCCGGAAACAGGCATAACACCTGTCCGGCCTGCACGGCGGCAATCGCTTTTTTCAGCGAATGCCGGTTGGCCCCGCCGGGCGTCACCGGAATCGCCCCGCAAAGATTAAAAAACCAGCGTGCATACCACATGAGATCGTAATATTCGCGCGCCATCAAAAAACGCAGTGGCCGATTCACCGTCGCCTGTACCAACAACGGATCGACACCGGCACGATGATTACCGACCAGAATCAACGGCCCCGGCGGCAATTGCACGATGTCCGCGTCCAAACGTTGCCACACACGGCAATAAATACGATCCAACCAGCGCAGCAACGCATTCGGGCCACTGGCTGTCATGTTTTCATAAACTCATCTTGCATATTCTCAACTTGCATATTTCAACGCCCGCATCAGCCCTTCGGCCTTGTGCCCGGTTTCGCGCAATTCGAATTCGGGGTCGGAATCGGCGACAATGCCAGCGCCCGCCGCCCAGTTCAGGGTATTGCGATATTGCCAGAAAGTGCGAATCAGGATGTTCACATCCGCCGAGCCGTCCCATGCCAGAAAACCGATGCCACCGGTGTACGGCCCGCGCGCCTGCGCTTCCAATTCGTGAATAATCTGCATGCAGCGAACCTTCGGGCAACCGGTAATCGTGCCGCCGGGAAACATGGCGCGAAACACATCCACCAAATCAACATCAGCACGCAAGCGCCCGCGCACATTGGAAACAATGTGCTGTACCGTCGCATAAGCCTCCACCGCCATGGTTTCGTTCACCTCGACACTGCCGGGAACGCACACCCGGCCAAGATCGTTGCGCTCCAAATCGACAAGCATGATGTGTTCGGCGCGTTCTTTATCGGAAAGCAGCATTTCGGCGCGTAATTTATCATCCATATCGCCTGCACCGCGCCGCCGCGTGCCGGCAATCGGGCGGGTATCGACGATGCCATCGGTACTGATACGAAAAAGCCGCTCCGGCGAAGCCGACAGAATATGCAACGTATCGCGCGCTGTTTCGACACGCACAAAACAGGAAAACGGCGCTGCATTCACCGCCCGCAAACGGCCATAAAGCGAGTTCAAATCCTTATCGGCAAAGGGAATATGCCAGAAACGCGCGATATTGGCCTGAAAAACATCGCCAGCAGCAATATAATCACGCACCGTTTGCACGTTCTTTTTGTAAATCGTTTGATCGGTGACCTGCGCCTCCGCCAACGACCATGCGGGTGGTGAAAAAGCAACAGAATGCCGCGCCGCAGCGTCCAGCATCGCCTGCAATTCATCCAGCAATTGTTCTGTTTTGGCGGCTAAATACACACAATCATTCTGCACACCCCAACACAGGGAAAAATCAGGCTGCAAGGTCCACAATACACAGCCGGGAACCTCGCTTTCCGGTTGCGGCAGACACTCAATTAAGTGTGCTGCTTCGTAAGCAGCATAAATCAATTGGCGAATACATGGCGACGGCTGTGGATTGACCGCATCAATGCGTGCTTTCCAATCGTCGAAAAATCCTTCGCTATCACTTGACGATAAGGCATCCAACACATGCCGTTCGCCGCATCTGGAAACAAGATGTTGCCGCCCATTACCCGCCGGATCCTCAAGCAGCGCTGAAAATTCATCCGGCTGACATGAAAAAAGGTCGTAAGCAGTACACTTACGACCTTGCAGTGAAACAGTGCGGAAACGCACGCTAAAAAATATTAAACGCGGCTAAGCGAATTTACGCAGAACCAGCGAAGCATTCGTACCGCCGAAACCGAACGAATTGGATACCGCCACACGAATATCCGCCTCACGCGCCTGATGCGGTACATAATCAAGATCGCAACCCTCGCCCGGTGTATCCAAATTAATCGTCGGCGGAATAATACCGTGTTGCACAGCCAACGCTGTAAACCCGGCTTCGATACCGCCGGCAGCTCCAAGCAAATGGCCGGTCATTGATTTGGTGGAAGAAACCATCAACTTATTGGCATGATCGCCGAACACGCTTTTAATGCCCTGCGTTTCGCAGAGATCACCAGCCGGTGTGGACGTGCCGTGTGCATTGATATAATCGACTTCCTCGGGATTGATACCAGCAACCTTGAGCGCCGCCTTCATGCAACGCGCGCCGCCTTCGCCTTCCGGTGCCGGAGAAGTGATATGAAACGCATCACCAGACATGCCGTAGCCAACAACCTCGGCAACAATCTCCGCGCCGCGTGCTTGCGCTGTCTCAAGCGCCTCAAGCATCAATACACCCGCACCTTCACCCATCACAAAACCATCACGATCCTTATCCCACGGACGCGATGCCCGTTCCGGTTCATCGTTGCGTGTGGATAATGCCCGCGAAGCGGCAAAACCGCCGACCGCCAGCTCGCAAACACAGGCTTCGGTACCGCCGGCAATCATCGCATCGGCATCGCCACGGGAAATAATCTCGAAAGCATCGCCAATAGCATGTGTTGCCGTTGCGCAGGCCGTCACCGTTGCTGTATTCGGACCTTTTGCACCGGTCAGCATGGATACCCAACCGGAGGCCATATTGATAATGGTCATGGGAATGAAAAACGGCGAAATCTTGCGCGCACCACCAGCTTCGTAGGCACGCATGGTTCGCTCAATCGCAGGCATGCCGCCAATTCCGGAGCCAATCACCACGCCAACACGCTCGGCATTGGCATCGGTGATTTCCAGACCCGATTGCTCCAAGGCCATTTGTGCCGCCGCAATGCCGTATTGGATAAAGGTATCCATTTTACGGGCATCCTTGCGATTCACATAATCGCCGACCTCGAAATCGGGCACTTCACCGGCAATCGTGCAGGCCATAGCCGTCGCTTCGGCATCGAAATGCGAAATACGCCGAATCCCGGACTTACCAGCGAGCACAGCCTGCCATGATTTCTGAGTGCCGGTACCAAGCGGCGTGACCAAACCGACGCCAGTGACGACAACGCACCTTGTCATAAGCGATTACTCTGCTTTGGCAGCGATATAATCAATAGCATTCTGCACAGACTGAATCTTCTCTGCATCTTCATCGGGAATCTCGATGCCGAATTCTTCTTCAAAGGCCATCACCAATTCCACGGTATCGAGCGAATCAGCGCCCAGATCATCAACAAATGACGAATCGGAACTGATTTCACCTTCATCGACATTCAACTGGTCGGCAACGATTTTAATGATTTTTGCTTCAATTTCTGCGGACATAAACTCTCCCTGTAAATAATTTCCCGGCTTCTATCATAGCCTTGCGTCTTGCACAAGCCGTTTTGCAAAACGCGGCATTCGTTCTCGTTCTACTTTCATCTTCCTACTTTCCCGCCCCAAACTGTCCTCACTTACCGGACAAACTTACATATACATGCCGCCGTTCACATGCAACACCTGCCCGGTAATATAAGCAGCACTGTCGCTAGCCAGAAAGGCAACCGCATCGGCAATATCTTCAGCCGACCCTAAACGCCCAAGAGGAATCTGACTCTGCAATGCTGCCTGCGCATCCTCGCCCAGTTCGGCAGTCATATCGGTGGCGATAAAACCCGGGGCCACAGCATTGACGGTAATACTACGCGATCCGATTTCGCGCGCCAGCGAACGGGTTAATGCATCGACCCCCCCCTTGCTGGCACAATAATTCAATTGCCCCGGATTGCCTGTCGCAGCGACGACGGAGGATATATTGATAATGCGCCCGAAGCGACCCTTCATCATCGGTCTGATTGCCGCCTGTGCCGCATGGAATACCGAACTTAAATTAGTATCCAACACATCCTGCCACTGCTCCGCTTTCATGCGCATGGAAATATTATCGCGCGTAATCCCGGCATTATTGACCAACACATCCAAACGCCCAAAGTGTTTTACAACATCGCCGACAAAAGTCTGCACCGCATCCCGGTCCGCAACATTAACCGCCGCAGGCATCACTTCAACCCCGTGTTCTGCGGCCAGTTGATCTGCCGCTTTGCCGATAGTTTCTTCACGCGTACCGCAGATGGCCAGTGCATGACCATTTGCCGCCAGCTTTTCGGCAATGGCATAACCGATACCGCGACTGGCACCGGTAATCAGCGCAATCCGCTGTGATTTTTCATTCATGATTCGCCTCCTGATACCGCTTCAATGGCCTTATCCATCGCTGACGAAGCATCTGTTGCATAAACAGTCATTGCCCGCTCAACACGGCGCACAATCCCGCTGACCACCTTGCCCGGCCCCATTTCAACGCCAGAAGCCACGCCCACGGCATGCATCTTGCGAATTGTCTCGCTCCAACGCACCGGTGAAACCAATTGACTGACCAAGGCATCGCGAATCGCTGCCGTATCACTCAACGGCGTTGCCAAAGCATTGCTCCACACCGGTATTGAGGGTTGCGAAATATCAATATCGGCTAATCGCGTACGCATCAAATCGGCTGCCGCTTGCATCAACGGGGTATGCGACGGTGCGCTGACTTGCAACGGTAAAGCGCGCTTGGCTCCGGCCTGCTTGGCCAGATCAATCAAACGCTCGACTGCGCCGATATGCCCAGCGACAACCAACTGCCCCGGACAATTATAATTGGCTGCCCAAACCTTCTCCGCCGCATCGCTGGCATCGTCGCACAGCGATTCAAGCAACGCATCTTCAAGCCCCAAAATCGCTGCCATCAAGCCGACACCTTCGGGAACCGCTTCACTCATCACCCGCCCACGATAGGCAACCAATTGCACGGCATCGGCAAATTGCAAACTGCCTGCGGCAACCAGCGCCGAATATTCGCCCAAACTGTGTCCGGCGGCATGCGATGCCTGCGGACCACCACGCTGCTGCCACAAACGCAGCAAAGCCGTCGATGCGGTAAGCAATGCCGGTTGGGTGAATTCGGTTTGATTCAGTTGCTCATCGGGGTTATCGGCAACCAGTGCCTGCATATCGTAACCGAGCGCATCGGATGCTTCGTCGAAGGTCTGCCGGACCACGGCTTCGGCAGCCAGCAATTCAGCCAGCATGCCGACCGATTGAGAACCCTGCCCCGGAAATAGAAATGCAAACATTGCACTGTTATTTTCGCTCAATGCTGATACCCCTTCAATACAATAAACATCATACTTTATCCTTGCTCCAACGCAGCAAATTCGCACCCCAGACAAAACCGGCACCGAATGCTTCGAGCAACAATACCTGCCCTTTTTCGATTCTGCCTTCACGGTAATAACTGTTCAGCGCCAGCGGTACGCTTGCCGACGATGTGTTGGCATGCCGATCGACGGTAATGGCAATACGATCGGTGTTCAGTTTCAATTTTTTAGCCGTGGCATTGATGATGCGAATATTGGCCTGATGCGGAATCAACCAATCGATGTCTGCCGCATCCATTTGGCAATGCTCAAGCACGTCGCCGACCACTTCGCCCAGTTTATTCACCGCATTGCGAAATACCTCGTTGCCCTGCATTTCGACCGCCGCCACACCGGCAGCATCGACAGCCATATTCGGCTGATCGCTGAATCGCGAATTTCCGGGACTTGCCCCCGGATGCGCGTGTTTGGCCATCAACAACGGACGATAAGAACCATCCGCCTTGAGTACCGAACCGAGCATGCCGCCGTCTTCTGCATCTCCATCCGCATCGCGCGCTTCCAACACCACAGCGCCAGCGCCGTCGCCGAACAACACGCAGGTCGAACGATCGCTCCAATCCAAAATTCGCGACATCGATTCGGCACCGATTAACAACACGCGGCGAAACATGCCAGCGCGCATCATCGCATCCATCTGCGCCAAACCGTAAACAAAACCTGCACAAACAGCCTGAATATCCCAAGCCGGAAAACCGGCCCCGCCCAATTTCGATTGCACAATGGCCGCCGTTGATGGAAACACCATATCCGGCGTCGTTGTGGCCACCAAAAGCGCATCCAAATCGTCCACGCTGATACCGGCATCGTCCAATGCCTGCTTGGCTGCGGCAACGGCCAAATCGGAGGTGTGTTGATTTTCGGCGATAATATAGCGCTGGCGAATACCGGTACGCTCGACAATCCATGCATCGTCGGTATCGACCATTGATTCCAAATCGCGGTTGCTCAGCAAACGCTCCGGCAGATAACCGCCGACACCAGTGATATGCACGCGCGGCATACTCATTGTTCCATCCATTGATTCATGGATTCAACGATACGCGATTTAAGGTTCGACTCAACCTCACGATGCGCAACTTGAATCGAACGCGAAAAACCCAGCGCATCGGCAGAGCCGTGGCTTTTCACGACAATGCCGTTCAAACCGAGCAACGGCGCACCGTTATACTCGGAAGGGTCGATGCGCGTTTTCAGCTTGCGCAGCGCATTCTGCGCCAACAACATGCCCAGCCTGGCACTGAGCGAGCCGGTGAATTCCCGTTTCAGGTTGGCGATAATAAAATGCGCCACGCCTTCCATCGTTTTCAGCGCCACATTGCCGACAAAACCGTCGCAAACCACCACATCGACGTTGTCGAGAAACAGGTCGGTTCCTTCCACGTTACCAATAAAATTCAAATCCAGATCGCTGATACTGGCCGATGCCATTTTCACCACATCCGTACCCTTGATGTCTTCCGAACCGATATTCAACACACCCACGCGCGGCGATTGAATGCCTTCGGCAGCCTCCATATAACAGGAGCCCATAATGGCGAATTGGGTAAGATGTTCGGAAGAACTATCGACATTGGCACCAGCGTCGAGCAACAGCGTTTTGCCGCTTTTACCTTCGGCAGGCAGCATCGAAGCGATCGCCGGACGATCCACGCCCGGGATAGTTTTCAATATAAACTTGGAAATAGCCATCAATGCACCGGTATTGCCAGCGCTGACCAGCGCATCCCATTCGCCGTCGCGCACCTGACGTGCACCGACATGTATAGAAGAATCTTTTTTGCGGCGCAGGGCCATGGCTGGCGATTCGCTCATACCGATGGTTTCGCTGGCGGGCACGATTTGCACCACATCGGCAATGCCCGCCTGCTGCAATGCAGGCAGCAGAATCTCAGTTTGCCCGACGATACCTAGGGTCGGTTTGTTTGCAGCATCCGCATATTCGGCATGAATAGCCGCCAGCGCCTCAACAACAATCCCCGGCGCATGATCGCCGCCGTGACCGTCAACAAGAATACGGCTCATGAATGTGCCGCCAAATCACGCAATGTTATATTGAGCAACCGCAAGGCCTGCAGCAATAGAATAATCAGACCTCGCTGGTCGCTACAACCTCGCGACCTTTATAAAAGCCGCAATGCGGACAAACATGATGCGGACGCATCGCCTCGCCGCAATTCGGGCACTCGCTCATCGCCGAAACGCCGATTGCATCGTGTGCACGACGCATGTTGCGCTTGGATGTGCTGGTTTTTCTTTTTGGAACTGCCATATCCGTCTCCTATGTTCACTGCCGGGTTGTTGGTGAATCGTTTGCAAGCTGCGCAAACGCCTTGAACCACACTAACCGGCTGCCTTGCCTGCTTAATATAAATAGATGCAAAGCAAGGGTCGCGGCATTATGGTGATGCAGCCGCTTGGGTCAAGTTTGCGCTGACAATGCAGGTTTACACAGAAAAAATCAATGAAATCGGGCCATCCCGCCTGTTCATCGTCTATACTCGGTTCAGCGGCTACATATTTAGTGCTATAATTATAAAACCGTGTCGGCCACCGTAAGACATCATCCACCTGCCCGACCTGTAGTCAGGACAAGGAGTGAAGCATGCCGTTTTACTGTTTTCTGCTGATATTGCTGTTCATCATGCTGTTATTGGCCTTTTTCCGCGCCAAGCTTGTCGTCTGGACAGGTGTTTTGGCGGTGTTCCCCATCGTTTTAGGCCTTGGCGGCATGCTTTCCGGCGGTTTACTGGCTGTTTATTGGCTTGTTTTTGCAATCATTTTTCTGCCGCTGAATATCCTGCCGCTGCGCCGCTATTTAATCAGCCGACATGTGTTTTGCGTATTCCGCAGCATGATGCCGCCGATGTCCGACACCGAAAAACAAGCGCTTGATGCGGGCAGCGTCTGGTGGGATGCGGAACTATTCTCCGGCAAACCGGACTGGAACAAACTGCTCGACCAACCCGCGCCGCAACTTTCCGCCGCAGAACAGGCATTTCTTGATGGTCCTGTCGAAGAATTGTGCGTTATGCTGGACGACTGGAAAATCAATCACGAACTGCGCGATCTGCCACCCGATGTGTGGCAGTTCATCCGCAACAACGGTTTTTTCGGTATGATTATTCCCAAGGCATACGGCGGTCTGGAATTCTCCGCGCAAGCGCATTCGGCGGTGGTGATGAAGGTAAGCAGTCGCAGCATTGCCGCTGCGGTGACGGTCATGGTTCCCAATTCGCTGGGGCCAGGGCAATTGCTGTTGAACTACGGTACTGATGCGCAAAAGAAACATTACCTGCCGCGTTTGGCCAGCGGCGACGACATCCCGTGTTTTGCCCTGACCAGCCCTTGGGCAGGCAGCGATGCCGCAGCCATGCGCGATACCGGGGTGGTCTGCAAACGCGAATTCGAGGGTGAAGAAACCATCGGCATGCTGCTCAACTGGGACAAACGCTATATCACGCTGGCCCCGGTAGCGACGGTGCTCGGCCTTGCCTTCAAATTGTACGATCCCAATCACTTGCTTGGGGAAAAAGAATCGCTCGGCATCACGCTGGCGCTGATTCCGACCGATACCTCCGGCGTAGAAATCGGCAAACGTCATTTACCACTCGGACAAGCCTTTCAGAACGGCCCGGTCGCCGGTCGCGATGTGTTTATTCCGCTCGACTGGATTATCGGCGGTATCGAATATGCCGGTCAGGGCTGGCGCATGCTGATGGAATGTCTGGCCGACGGGCGGGCTATTTCACTGCCTTCGCTGTCTGCCGGAGCCGGTAAAGTATGTTCGCGCGCCACCGGAGCCTACGCACGCATTCGCAGCCAGTTTCACACCCCTATCGGACGTTTGGAAGGTGTTGAAGAGGTACTGGCACGCATTGCCGGTAATACCTATGCGATTGATGCCACCCGCCGCTTGACTGTGATTGCCGTGGATCAGGGTGAAAAACCATCGGTGATGTCGGCCATTGCCAAATACCATTGCACGGAACGCATGCGCAGTGTCGTCAACGATGCCATGGATGTGTTTGGCGGTGCGGCTATTATTACCGGGCCGTTGAATCTGATGGCACGCACCTACGAAGCGATTCCCATCAGTATTACCGTCGAAGGAGCCAATATTCTCACCCGCAGCCTGATTATTTTCGGTCAGGGCGTGGTCCGCTGTCATCCGTATCTGCGTCAAGAAATGGATGCGCTGGCGATGAATGATGACAATGATGGAAACAACGAAACAGCGGCGCTGGCCGCCTTTGACCGCGCCTTTTTTGCACATCTCGGCTTTACCGGCAGCAACAAGGTGCGCAGCCTGCTGCTCGGCTTGAGTCATGGGTATTTAAGCCGCCCGCCGTTGCCGCCACCGCTACGCCGTTATGCACAACAAATCGAACGATTTAGCAGCCATTTGGCTTTCGTTTCCGATATTACCCTTGCCGTGCTTGGCGGCGGATTAAAACGGCAGGAGAAGCTTTCCGGGCGCTTGGGCGATGTGCTTTCTCAACTCTATATCGCCTGCGCAGCCATCAAGCGCTTTATTGCCGATGGTTCGCCAGCAGCAGAAGAGCCGCTGCTGCAATGGGTTTGCGAGGATGCATTGTGGCGTGCGCAGCAGGCGCTGGATGCATTTTTGAACAACTTCCCCGTGCGCAGCATTGCTATCATCATGCGCATCATCGTGTTTCCGCTGGGTAAACCATTGCAAGCACCATCGGATAGGCTTGGCAGAAAGCTTGCCGACATCATTCTGGAGCAAGGCACGGCACGCGATAAGCTGACTGCCGGTATTCACATCAACAATGACCCGGAAGACCCGCTGGGACGCATCGAAAATGCGCTTGCCGCTGTGCTGGCTGCGGGTGATGCCGCAGAAAAACTGAAAAAAGCGCGCAGATCCGGCCAGCTTGATTGTTTGTTTGACGATGAAGATGCGCTTGCCGAATTATTAGATAAAAACCTCATCGACAAGGCGGAGGCAGAGCTGTTACGTCACGCCCTTGCGGCAACTTGGCAGGCGACAATCGTCGATGCATTTGCAGCCAAAGATATTGGAACACACGCCGACAAATGAAAACAGGGCTTGCAATCTGCCCCTCAATCCGTCATAAATGGAGTGCTATGACTGTTTTAACAGCTTGTATGCACTTGCCCGGCCTGTTGCCTGATATTGGCCGACACTCTTGGCTGCTATGAACGCCCGCCTGCGCAACATGTTGGAGCATATTCCCGGCTGCGTCTGGTCGGCTTCGCCTGAATTAAAATATATAAACACCTCGGCGCGCGCCAAAAAAGTATTCGGCCTGTACAGCAAACAACTGCAAGGCCGCAAACTGTGGTCGTGGTTGCCCGATAAACAACAACGCCGCACCAATATACAACTATTGCGTACAGCAATTGAACAACAACAACCCGATTTCGAACTCGCCTACTGCATCGATATCGAAGGCAAAAAAACTTGGTTCGGCGAAAACATTTATCTGCATTTTTCTGTTGATAAGACGAGTGGCAAAACCTATCTGAAAGAACTATACGGCATCAGCAACGACATCACACAGCGCAAAACAAACGAAATCGCCGCCCTAAACCTACAACAGCAGGCGCGCAAGATGGAGGCTATCGGCACGTTAGTCGGCGGCATTGCCCACGAATTCAATAATATACTGGCCGGTATTGTCGGCAATGTTTTTCTGCTCAAAATGGATGTTGAGGCAAACACGAAATCCGCCGAACGTCTGGACCGCGTTGAAAAACTAAGCAACCGGGCCGCCGGATTGGTTGAGCAAATGCTGGCCTTTGGCCGCAGGCAACACACCGCTGTGTGCGATGTGGAGCTCAAACCGCTGC
>JAJRWP010000104.1 GCA_021545645.1 Zetaproteobacteria bacterium
AACTGGATGCCTTAAAACTGCACATTATTGTCAATCAGGTGATGGAGCCGAGCGATACCGAGCTTGGGCGTTCCATGCAGATGGTATGCAGCCGTTATTTCGGCACAAAAATTGGCTATCTGGGCTTTTTGCATTACGATAAAATGGTACTCAAGGCCTTGCAGCAGCGACGGCCATTCCTCTCTACTTTTCCGCAATCACGCTTGGCCATTCATATGGACACGCTGGTTGCTTCGCTGATGGCGCAAGATGATGAGTAAATCGAACGACAAGCGGAAACGTAGCATCGACGGCGCGCGCGATATTGATTATTACGAGGTGCTGCGGCTTACCCCGCAGGCCAGCAAACTGGACATTATCAACGCCTACCGCAGTGTTAAATTAACCTTCCGCAACGATTCGTTGGCCGTATATTCGTTGTATACCGAAGATGATTTGGAAACGATTCGAAAGCAGATTGATGCCGCTTATGCTGTTTTGTCGGACCGGGAAAAGCGCGAGGTCTATAATCAGCAGCACGGCTATACCCCCAGTGACGAAAAAACAGCGAAAGCTGAGGAGAAAACCGTGCCGCAAGCTGCGGCGGCGAAGCCGATTGGGGAGCAGCAGCAGTGTGACGGCCAGCAGCGCAGCAGAGATAATGTTGTCAGCCTGCGCAGCAAAGCGCAGGCCATGGATTACGATCCCGAACTGGAACGGCGAATACAGTCGGCAACGTCGTTCCCCGGCGATATGTTGCGCGAGGTGCGCGAATATCGTGGTATTTCGCTGGATGAATTGACTGGGCATACACGCATATCAAAGAGCTATCTGAAAGCCATCGAGGCCGAAGACACGGCTTGTCTGCCTGCGGTGGCTTATCTGAAGGGTTATCTTGCCCAATATGCGGCAGAAATCGGGTTGGAACCGCATCGTGTGGTGCAGGGCTATCCGCCGTTGGCGGATTGAGTACGACGGGCAGGCTTTTCCAGAAGAAAATTCAGGATTGCTTCGGTTTCAGGCTGTGCGACGCGCCGCAGTAGCGGCAGGATACGGTGATCATACCGTTGTCGTCTTTTAATTCGTTGAGTGTTTCGGCAGGCATGCTGCTGAGTGCTTGAGCCATTTTCTGGCTGTCGCAAGCGCAAAACCAGCGGTAATCGTCGTGACCGACGATTTTCAGGCCCAGCGGTTCGAATGTTTTAAGAATGTTCTCCGGCTCGTCGTCCAATGCACTATCGGGGATGGCGGCCAAGGTTTCCACGGCAGAAAACCAGTGTTCGTCGTCGCAGCCGGGCATGGCTTCGAGCAGCAGGCCTGTGTTGTGATGCAGCAGCACATCGGCGCGGATTTGCACCGAGCGGGTTAGATATTCGACTAACATATCGGCTAAGAACTCCGCTTTCGACTGCACCGTGGAAATATACGGCTGGCCGAAACCCAAATCGCGTACCGTCGAAATGGTGACCGGCGAACCAAGCCACGGCAAAGGCGATGTGCTGTTTTTCTGTGCAGAACGATGTTGTGACGGCCCCTCATGCCAGTCCACATAACCACACACAGTGTTACCGCGTGTTTCGCCGAGTATGCGGCTGACAGGGCCTTGATTACCATCGAGTTGCAACACCTGCCGCACACCGCCTTTGCTAATCGAAAGCAGCAACAGGGACGCGATGAGCGTTTGCGTGAATAGTTCGCCGGGACTGTTTTGATCGTCTTCACGGAGGCCGTGCGCGCGGCATGCCTCGGTGCGCAGATGATTCGCACGGATGATAGCCCCGCGCACGCGTGCGCCGGGCAGCATGAAGCGAATCAGCGAGTCGGCATTCGAATCCGACATTAGTGAATCTGAGTCTGTAGCCATGTCTGCACTTCGGGGAGCGAGAAAAAGCATTTTTTTGCGCCAACCTCGTGTAATTCTTTGCTGCTGAAACTGTGTGTCAGGCCAATCGGCAAGACGCCTGCGCGCAGCGCCGATTTCATATCGGCAGTGCCGTCGCCGATCATGATGCATGCTGCAGGCAGCACATTCAGTGCTTGGCAGGCAAGATGCACGGTGTGCGGGTCCGGTTTTTGGCGGCGTCCGTCGCACAGCCCGATGACCGCATCCAGTTTGTCGCCCCAACCCAGATGTGCCAGTTGTTTGTCGGCGCGGCTTTGCGATTTACTGGTGACAATGGCGCGCGCGATATGATGTTCTGCCAGCCAGTCGAGAAGTGCGGCTGCACCTTGCATGGGCTGTATATCAAACATGTTTTCATCGTGGTATTTCAGAAAATGCGCGGCTGCCGCCTCGCGGTGTTCGCCAAACAGCGAAATCATGCTGCATTCGCCGTGTCCGGTATGCCTGCGCACTTCGTCATCTCTCATTTGCGGCAGTGAAAAATCGGCCAGCGTTCGGTTTAGCGCACTGATAATCGGGCCGAAGGCATCGACCAGTGTGCCGTCCATGTCCAAAAGAACGGCACGGATTTTTTCACCTTGAATGACTGCGCTTGAAAGCTCGCTCATGTTTAGCTCATGTCCGGCGCAAATCTTCCATGGCTGCGAGCATCAGTTGGCGCAGTTTTCCAGTCAGTGGGCCGGGCTTGCCGTTGCCGACTGCTTTGCCGTTCATGCTGCATACCGGCAGAACGGCATTGGTGGTGCTGGTCAGCATGCATTCGCTCAATCCGGATTCATCCAGCGTCCACGGACGTTCTTCAACCGCAATTCCCGCCTTGCGGGCAAGATCGAGGGTCATGCTGCGGGTGATGCCGCCAAGTACCTGATGATCAAGCGGGTGGGTGACGAGTTTGCCGTCAATGACAGCGAGGATATTGGTTGAACTTCCTTCCAACACATGGCCATCCGCATCCGTCCAGAAGGCTTCGTCGGCAGCTTGCCGGTGTGCTTCCTGTTTACCCATGATACTGGCCAGAAGGGCGATGGATTTGATGTCGCAACGCTTCCAGCGGAAATCTTCCAAGGTGATGCCGGATGCGCCGCAAGCAAGTTTTTCGTCCGATGGCCGGGGCAGTTCGCGTGAGGTGATAATCAACGTCGGGGTCAGCGTGTCCGGAGCCAGATGCGCGCGTGGTGCAGCACCACGGGTAATTTGAATATAAATCATCGCATCGTCGAACGGATTGCGCTGCCATGTTTCAGCGATGAGTTCTTCAAGTTGCGCCCGCGCGCAGGGCATGGCCACATCGATAGCGGCGCAGGAGCGCTGTAGACGATCGAGATGCGGTCCCAGATCAAGGAAATGTCCGTGTATACAGGCGACAACCTCATACACACCGTCGGCGAACTGAAAACCGCGATCCTCGATATGCACCGTGGCGTTTTCCAGCGCCACGAAATCGCCGTTAACATAGGCGGTTAGATTTTCCGGGGATTTTTCCGAGAGGGGTGCTGTCGAACTCATTTTTCGCTTGCTGTCCCTTCGTTTCCTGCGCTTTCTTCTTCGGCAGCCCACCACATGCGCAGCATATCCCATTTGCGCCCCAGCCATGATGCCTGTGCCACGTCGCGGCGTGCTTGCATATCGATACTGGCAATCACATGCTCGCCTTTGCGATCTTTCAGCACCGCTTCGATCACGCCGATTTTCTGGTCTTTTTTGACTGGCGCGATAACCGGTGCCGGATAGCTGAGACGGAATGAAATGTGTTTTTCATCGCCTTTGGGTACGGTAATCCATACCGGGGCAGCGGGTAGCAGCCAGACATGATCTTCCGTACCCTGAAACACCTCGACTTGGCGGCGAATATCGCGTTCGGTCGGGCGAATGGTGACAAAATTACGGAAGCCGAATTGCAACAATACACGCGATTGACTGGAACGCTGGCGGTCGGAATCCGTACCGAAGACGGCGGAAACAAGGCGCGAGCGTTCTTTGGCGGCGGAGGCGACCAGACAGTATCCGGCTTCCTGCGTGTGGCCGGTTTTGATGCCGTCGGCAGCCGGATAGCTCCACAGCAGGCGGTTGCGGTTGGGTTGCGTGTGCTCGCGGTAGGTGTAGCTGCGTTCGGAAAAGATTTCGTATTGTTTGGGGAAATCACGCCACAGGGCAGCTCCGAGCAGTGCCATATCGTGCGCTGAGCTGTAGTGGTTTTTGCCCGGAAATCCGGTGGCATTCTCGAAATGCGAATCCAGCATACCCAGTTCGGCGGCTTTTTCGTTCATGCGCTCGGCAAAGGCGGCTTCGCTACCGGCAACATGCTCGGCCAGCGCGATGCAGGCATCGTTGCCGGAGAGGGTGGCAATGCCGTGCAGCAGTTCGCCAATCTTCGGATGCAGGCGCGGTTCGAGAAACATTGTGCTGCCGCCGATTTTCCAAGCCTTTTTACTGACATTCACCGTTTCATCCAGCGTCAGACGGCCAAGTTTAATATCTTCGAAAGCCAAATACAGGGTCATCATCTTGGTCAGACTGGCCGGTGGCAGTTTTTCATGTGCATTATGCTCGACCAAAACCTGCCCCGATCTGGCATCCAGCAGCAGCCATGATTTGGCCTTAACATTTGGGCTTTTCGGCCATGCGCTGGCCATTGCCTGTGTGTTGACGAGCAGCAGACACATCAGTGCTGCGATAAACATACGAACTACCATTGCCAATCCTCCTTGCGGATGCTGTCGGGTGCGATTTCCCAACGATGAATTTCAGTAAGCGCCGGAGGCTGCACGCAAAGGCGGTAGGCATGCAACATCATTCTTGCATGTGCTTTTCCCGCGTAGCGTGTATCACCGAGAATCGGGCAGTCTTCGGCGGCCAGATGCACGCGCAATTGATGGGTGCGACCGGTATGCGGGGTGAGGCGCAGCAAGGCGCGATTATCGCGCCGCTCAAGCACTTCGGCATCGGTATCGCAGGCACGTCCGGCAGCATCGATGCGGTAGCAGCCATGCCGGTTGCGTTGTTTCGCGATGCTGTGGGTGATGCGCCGGGTTTGCCATGCCGGAGCTGGTTCGACGACAGCCAAATATGTTTTTTCCACACAAGCATGCCACTGTGCTTGCAAATGATTCAGTTGTTCCGGAATGGATGAAAATAACATCAGACCGGAGGTATCGCGGTCCAAACGATGTACCGGACGCAATTTGCGCGCCGCTTCGCCATTTAAGCCGAGATGCGCGGCGATTTCTGCGGGCAGCGTGCCGCGACTGCGGTGCAAGGCTTCCTGTGCATACTGGCCGCTGCGTTTGTTGATGAGTACAAGTCCGTTTTGCTGCCAGAGGATTTGTTCTGCA
>JAJRWP010000105.1 GCA_021545645.1 Zetaproteobacteria bacterium
CTGTCCGAACTGGCATAATCAAGGTAGTCCTGCGCGCAGGAAAAACGGCGAATTTCAAAGCCGAATAAACCCACCAGCTCGACCATGACATCAAGCACCAGCTGATTGTCGTCAACAATATGTATCATATCGTCTAGCCTCACCTGTAGTATATACCTTCTTTCAAGGTAGAGCATCCGCTTCATTCGATTTAGGCTTGCGATATACGCAAACACAAGGAGAACAGCATGATTAGGCATATTGTGATGTGGAAATTGCGCGATAAGGCAGATGCTACGATGCTGAAAGAGCGCCTCGAAGCCCTAAACGGGTGCATTCCGGGTCTGATTCAGCTGCAGGTGGGTATTGATTTTTTGCAATCGCCGCAATCCGCCGATTTGGTGCTGGTTGTCGATTTGGAAAGCCGCCAAGCGTTGGATATTTATCAGCAACATCCCGAGCATCAGGCTGTTGTACCGCTGGTTAAAGCCGCAGCCGTGTCGCGCACGGTTGCCGATTACGAGGTCTGATATACGCTTGGTGCGACTGAATCGTTGCTTCCGCATCGCTAGGAAGTGGCTATAGTTCGGGTATCACGGAGGTTTCGATGTTTCACGGTACCATCACCGCACTGATTACACCTTTTCGTAACGGCAAAATCGGCGAAAAAGCCCTGCGCATGCATGTGGAGCGACAAATCGAAGCCGGGGTGAATGCTGTTGTCCCTGCTGGCACGACTGGCGAGGCGGCAACGCTGTCATTTGCCGAACACAAGCATTTGATTGAAGTGACCGTGCAAATGGTACAAGGGCGGATTCCGGTGATTGCCGGTACGGGCAGCAACAACACCGCCGAATCCATCGAACTCACCAAAGCGGCCAAGGCGCTTGGTGCCGATGCCGCACTGTTGATTTCCCCGTATTACAACAAACCGACGCAGGAAGGTATTTATCAGCATTACAAGGCCGTTGCCGAGGCTGTACACCTGCCGATTATTATTTATAACGTTCCGGGGCGTACAAACTCCAATATTTTGCCGCAAACCGTTGAGCGTTTGTCGCGCATTGCCAATATTGTCGGTATCAAGGATGCAACGGCGGATATGGAACAAACCAATGCCACCATGGCCGCCTGCGAAGGACGCATTGATTTTTTCTCCGGCGACGATGCGACGGTACTGCCGTTTATGGCGCTTGGCGGTGCCGGGGTGATTTCCGTGGTATCGAATATCGTGCCGCAGGCGATGTTGCGTTTGACCGATGCAGCGGCGGCCGGAAATTGGCTGGCGGCACGCAAAGCGCAGATTGCCCTTGCCGAGCTTAATCGTATGATGTTTGTACAAAGTAATCCGATACCGGTTAAGGCAGCGGCGGCGATGATGGGTTGGATGTTAAAGGATATTCGCCTGCCGTTGACAGTGCTGCCCGATGATTTGTGCGATGAAATGCATGCCGCACTCACGAATTTCGGATTAAAGCCTGCGCACACACGCCCTTGAGTTTTTGTTGAGCCGCTGATGTTTCGCATCTCCCGGCGACGTCTGCTGCATGCGGCGGCTTATTTGTTGGCCGCATTGTTGTCGATGCTGTTGTTTTTCATCGCGCTGCTGGTGATTGAATCCACTTTTTATGCCCTGACCGGACACGCTGTTTCGATGGTTGCCTTACTGCTGGCGGCATTGCTGGCAGTGTTGCTTTTTCCGCCGATTGTCGGGGCCATGCAGCAACGTCTGGACCGCTTGTTTTTTCGCCAGCATGTCGATGCATTGCAAGCAATTCGTCATCTCGGAGCTGGTGATCTGGCCGAATTGCCGAATGAAGATATCGAGCGGGCGCTGCTTGAACGCATCTGCATGGTCAGCCACCGTGATTCGGCAGCATTGATTGAACGCAGCGACACATTACAAAATATCACAACATTTACCGAAGGCTATGCGTTGGATTTTTCCCCCGCCGGAGAGCCGCCGTTGCGTTTGTCCGACAACGCCGCTTTCGAATTGTGTTTTGAATTGCCTTTCCGGCAGGGACGTGCATGGCTTTGTCTGGGCAGGCATCGCAACGGCTTATTCACCGATGACGATGAAGTGGATGCGTTGCGCGGTCTTGCCCGCTTTGCGGCGATGAGCTTGGAGCATGCGCGCTTGATTCGCAAACAATCCGAAAGTGCGCGCCTTGATTCGTTGTCGCGCGTGGCCGGGCAGTTGCATTCGCACGATTTGAAAAACCGCCTCAACGATCTCACCTTTCTCGCCCACCACATCGGTTCCGGCAAGCTGGATGCCGAAGAAAGCGGGCGGTTGGTGAGTTCTATCCGCAAAGTGGTCGGACGCATGCAAACGGTGATGCAGCGCTTGGCCGACCCACAAGCACCGGTTCATCCGAAGCTGGCTCCGCTTGATTTGCATCAGTCGATTGGCGGTTTGCTGGCGGATCGGTTATGGCCGGAGGGTGTGCGGGTGATTAACGCATTGCCGTCGCTACCGGCAGTTGCCGGCGATGAAGCCATGCTGGCCGGGGTGTTCGAGAATCTTTTCGATAATGCAGTGCAGGCCATGCAAGGCAAGGGGTCTTTGCATGTATCGGCAAGTTACGACGATGAATCGGTCGAAGTGCGGGTGCGTGACGATGGTTGCGGCATGTCTGAATCCTTTTTGCGCGAGCGGATTTTCCGATTGTTTTCGAGCAGCAAGGAAAATGGCCTAGGTATCGGTTTATATTTAAGTCGGCGGGGGATTGAAGCGCATCATGGGGAATTGCGTGCGACAAGTCCCGGAGAGGGGAAAGGTTGCACCTTCCATGTGCGTTTACCGCTGTGGCAGCCTGAGCCGGAGCAGAAAAAAGCAGCGAACAAGGAGCCATAATGCAGCGCGTTATTCTTATCGTCGATGATAACGACATTAACCGCCTGAATCTGCGTCTACTGCTCAAGGACGCGTACACGGTGGTTGAAGCTGGAGATTTGGAACAGGCCGACACCATGCTGACCGAGCATCGCGTCGATTTGATTGTGCTGGATCTGGCTTTGCCGCCGGAACCGGATAATCCGGAAATCGGCATGTGTTATTTGGAGCAGTTCGGCAGGGAAGGTATCGATATTCCGGTGGTGGTCATCACCGGTCACGACGAACGTAAACTGGCCAGCAGAGCGCAACAGGCCGGGGCGCTGGATTTTTTCGCCAAACCGTTCGATCCCGATGAAGTGCGCAGTACCATCGATGCAGCGATGCAGGCGCGACAACAACAATTGCGCGAGCAGGAGGTGTCACGCCTGCTTGATCACCGCATGGGCCAGGCCCTGCTTGGCGATTCCGAACCAATGCAAACCTTGCGCAATACCATTGAGCAAGTTGCGGCAGCCCCGTCGTCGGTGCTGATTCATGGTGAAACCGGCAGTGGTAAAGAGCTTGTCGCGCGTTCTTTGCATGCGTTGAGTTCGCGCAGCGATGGGCCGTTTATCGCCATCAATTGTGCGGCAACCGAAGCAGGCTTGCTCGAATCCGAATTGTTCGGGCATGAAAAAGGCGCATTTTCCGGTGCTGGGAAACGGCATTTGGGTTGGTTCGAACGGGCCAGCGGCGGTACTCTGTTTCTCGACGAAGTAGCGGGTCTGCCGAGCAGTGTGCAGGGCAAGTTGTTGCGCGTTCTTGAGCGGGGCGAGTTTTCGCGTTTGGGCAGCGAGGCGGTGTTGAATAGCGATGTGCGCTTGATTTGTTCGACGCGCGAAGCATTGGTGGATCTCGTCGAAAAAGGCGAATTCCGCGATGATTTATATTACCGTATCAATGTGGTGAATATCCCGGTGCCGCCGCTGCGCGAGCATGCCGAGGATATTCCGTTTCTGGCTATGCATTTTCTTGAACGCAAGGCGTTGCTTTGCAACAAAACCCTCGAACGTTTTTCGCAGGCTGCGATGCAGCAACTGACCGCCTACAGTTGGCCGGGCAATGTGCGCGAACTGGAGAATGTGATTGAGCGTGCCGTGGTGCTGGCGGCGACGCCAGTTATCGAAATGATTCCCTCGCTGGAGGGGCCGCGTTTGCGTCAGGAGCGTGAGGATTTGCTCGCTTCGTGGCTCGAACGCCTGCCGCAGGATGGAGTGAATGCCGAAATGCTGCTGGATGAAATGGAAAACCGGCTGGTACAAACGGCGCTGTTGCGCAGCGGTCAGGTTAAGGCGCGCGCCGGACGTTGGCTGGGTTTCGGCGAACGCGCCAAAGATAAAATGCGCTATTTGTGCGACAAGCATGATATTCATCCGGGAGCCGACGAAGAATGAGGTCGTGGTTTTATGCACTGGTGTTGGCCTTATGCCTGCCTGCCGCTGCCGAGGCACAGGAGTATCTTTATCAACGTGATATGACGGTTCCCGCGTATCAAACCATGCGTGAATTTTTCGATATGCCGAACAGGCCGGGGCACTATGAAGTGACGCTGGTATCGGAGGCTGTCGGGCCATTAACCTTCCGCATTATCCGCGTACGCGGCGAGCAGGAGCATACGCTGATTAAAAAACGCAGTTATCACGTTGGTTCGCACGCCGTTCAGCAACGCTTCGATAATCCGTACGGCGAAGACGATTTGATGGTGGAAATTGCCAATTCGAACCCGGCTGTCAGCGCGCTGGTGACGGTGCTGGTTGTCGAATTGGCGCGATAATTTACCGGATAGACTTGTATCTACGGTCTTTCGACCCCATAAACATGGTGATGAAGCGCTAAGGAGATGATGCCATGGATATGAACCGGATGACCCAAAAGGTGCGCGAGGCGCTGGCTTCGGCGCAAACGCTGGCTGGCCGTCTGCAGCATCAAGAAATCGACAACGATCACTTGCTGGCCGAATTGCTGGCACAAGATAACGGACTTGCACCGCGTATTTTGGAGCAAGCGGGTGCTTCGTTAAGCGAACTGACATCGGCTGTGCAAAACGTGCTTGGCAAGCGCCCGAAGGTAAGCGGGCAGGCGGCGGGCGGCGCTTATATCACGCAGCGTTTGAATCAGGTGTTTATTCGCGCCGAGGATGAGGCCAAGGCGCTGAAAGATGAATATATTTCGGTAGAGCATGTGTTGCTGGCCATGCTGGATAAAGAGCAGGCGGGTGAGGTTGCCAGTTTGCTGGCTGCCGCCGGGGTAAACCGCGAAAAAATGCTGGCGGCGATGGAAAAGGTGCGCGGTCATCAGCGGGTGACCAGCGACGACCCCGACAGCAGCTACGATGCACTGCAAAAATACGGCGTCGATTTGGTCGAAATGGCAAAAAGCGGCAAGCTGGACCCGGTGATTGGCCGCGATACGGAAATTCGCAGCGTGATTCGCATACTGTCGCGTAAAACCAAGAATAACCCGGTGTTGATTGGCGAGCCGGGGGTCGGTAAAACCGCCATTGCCGAAGGCTTGGCGCAGCGCATTTTGAAAGGCGATGTGCCGGAAGGCTTGAAGGACAGGACGATTTTCGCGTTGGATATGACGGCGCTGATGGCCGGGGCTAAATATCGCGGCGAATTCGAGGAGCGTCTCAAGGCCGTACTCAAAGAAATCAAGGAATCGGCAGGTCGTATTATTCTGTTTATCGACGAGTTGCACACCATTGTTGGTGCTGGCAAGACCGAAGGCAGTTCGGATGCCGGCAATATGCTCAAACCAATGCTGGCACGCGGCGAATTGCACTGCGTCGGGGCGACGACTTTGAACGAATACCGGCAGTATATTGAAAAAGACGCAGCACTGGAGCGGCGTTTTCAGCCGGTATTGGTCGAAGCGCCGGATGTCGAAGATACAATTTCTATTCTGCGCGGCTTGAAAGAGCGTTTTGAGGTGCATCACGGGGTGCGCATTCAGGATGCATCGTTGGTGGCGGCGGCCACCTTGTCGGATCGCTATATTTCCGATCGTTTTTTGCCCGACAAAGCCATTGATTTGGTCGATGAAGCCTGTGCTTCGATTCGTACTGAGATTGATTCGCTGCCCGCAGAGTTGGATGAAATTACGCGCAAAACGATGCGTTTGGAAATTGAAGAAACAGCACTGAATAAAGAAAAAGACGATGCCAGTCGGACACGCTTGCAAGAATTGCGCCGCGAATTGGCCGACCTCAAAGAGCAGCGCGATGCAATGCGTGCGCAGTGGGAAAAAGAAAAAGCCTCGCTGGGGCAAGTGCAGGCGCTGCGCGAAAAAATCGAACAAGTTAAACACGACATCGAAGAAGCCGAGCGTGCTTACGATCTGAATCGCGTGGCCGAATTGCAGCATGGGGTGTTGCCGTCGCTGGAGAAGGATTTGGCCGAGTTGGAGGCCTTGTCCGGCGACGATGCCGACGGCTTGCTGCAGGAAGAAGTGACCGAAGAGGAAATTGCCGAGGTGGTGGCGCGCTGGACGCATATTCCGGTCGCCCGTCTGATGCAGGGCGAACGCGAGAAATTATTGCATCTGGATGACGTCTTGCACCGGCGGGTTATCGGACAGGATGCTGCGGTACAGGCGGTAGCCGATGCGGTGTTGCGCGCGCGCGCCGGGGTGAAAGACCCGCAGCGGCCGATTGGCTCATTTGTTTTCCTCGGCCCGACCGGGGTCGGTAAAACGGAGCTGGCGCGTGCGCTGGCTGCCGAGCTATTCGATTCCGAGGAGGCGATGATTCGTCTTGATATGAGCGAATATATGGAAAAACATGCGGTGTCACGCTTGGTCGGTGCGCCGCCCGGCTATGTCGGTTTTGAAGAAGGCGGGCAGCTGACCGAAGCGGTACGGCGCAAACCGTATGCGGTGCTGCTGCTTGATGAAATCGAAAAAGCGCATCCGGATGTGTTCAATATCCTGCTGCAATTGCTGGATGACGGGCGCTTGACCGATAGCCACGGGCGCACCATCGATTTTCGCAATGTCATTGTCATTATGACCAGCAATATCGGCAGCGATGCGTTGCTTTCCGGCATTGATGCGGATGGTCGGATTAGCGCCGCCGCCCGCGACGAGGTGATGGGCCAGTTGAATGCCCATTTCCGCCCGGAATTTCTTAACCGGCTGGATGATGTGGTGTTGTTTTCACCGCTTGCCCGCGAGCAGATTGCGCAGATTGTCGGGCTGTTGCTGGCCGAGGTTGAGAAGCGGCTGGCAGCGCAGGGTGTGACACTGACGGTTACCGATGCGGCGCGTCGGCTGATTGCCGATGAAGGCTATGATCCGGTGTTCGGGGCTAGACCGTTGAAACGGTTTATTCAGTATCAGGTGGAGATGCAAATCGCCCGTACGTTGCTGGCCGAGGCCGAACATCAGGGAACGCTGTGCGTGGATGCCGAAAACGGGCGTTTGCTGGTGCATAGCTGAGCCAGTGCGCGAGGGGGGTAATTTTTGCATCTGGCGCAAAAGTGCGACAAAACTCATGCTTGCGCCATAGCCAAACTTGCGGTAGCAAGGCGGCTTCAATTACCAAGAGGAGGTTTTATGAAGAAAGTATTGATGATTGCGGCTACAGCCGCGTTTGTACTGGGCATCAACGGCGTTGCCACCACGGATGCCAATGCTGCTGCATGGAAGAAATGTACGGCTTGCCATAATTTCACGGCCAAGAAGAAAGTCGGTCCGGGTCTGGCAGGCGTGGTTGGCCGCAAGGCTGGTTCCGTTGAGGGCTTTAAGTACAAATTCACCAAGTATGGTGGTGACTGGGTTTGGGATGAGGCGCATCTGCGTGAATGGATGTGTAACTCCAAGAAGGCTGTGAAGAAATTCACCGGCAACGACAAAGCCAAAACCAAGATGCCTCCGCAGAAGATTTGCGATCCTGCCAAGCAGGACGAGGTTATTGCTAAGCTGAAGGGATAATTTCCTTTCATTAAATCAGAGGCGGTCTTCGGGCCGCCTCTTTTTTTGTTTGTAAGTTAATCCTGCGAATTTTGTGCATCAAAGCTGCAAAGCAGTTAGCATGCCCGCATGTCTATTATCAACAGTAAAGCGCGACACGATTATCACCTTCTGGAGAGTTTTGAGGCTGGCATTATGCTTACCGGCCCAGAGGTGAAATCATTGCGTGCTGGCCAAGCCAGTCTGGCCGAGGCGCATTGCATTGTGCGCGGCAACCGTGTGTTGCTAATTGGTTGCCATATTCAGCCATACAGACCTGCAGCAGACAACAACCCCGCCGATCCGCGCCGTACACGCACCTTGCTGCTGCACAAACAGGAAATCCGCAAACTGATTGGTCAATTGAATGAAAAAGGGCTGACATTGATTCCGCTGAAGCTTTATTTCAACGAGCGTGGCCTAGCCAAAATGCAGCTGGGATTGTGTCGCGGCAAGAAATTGTATGACAAACGGCATGCGCTGAAAGAGCGGGACATCAAACGCGATATGGCGCGCGACTATAAAACACGCTAAATCATTACGCTGCTAGGGCGAGCCGTTATTCTCGTTTTGCGCTTGATAATGCAAGGAAGCGAGGTGTTTGCGCACAGGCAGGATGTGTTGCAAACTCATCGAAAGAGAATCGAAGCCCATGTTTAGCAAGGATTCGGTCCAGCGCGGGTCGGCGGCAAGCTCGCCGCACATGCTCACATCAATACCTGCATTTTTGGCGGCTTGAGCGGTTTGCCGTAACATCGGTTCCAGTGCCGGGTGTGTCGTATCATAAAGATAGGCCACCTCTTCGTCGGAACGGTTCGCAGCCAGTGTATATTGAATGAGATCGTTGGTGCCGATAGAGAAAAAATCGCAGACTTCGGCAAGCTGGTCGGCAATAATCACCGCTGCCGGGATTTCAATCATCGCCCCCAGCAACGGTATTTTCGTGATGCCGAGATCAGCGGCGCAAGCGGCCAGTTGCGCGCGCACCTCGTTCATTTCTTCGATGCAACACACCATCGGCACGATAATCCGCAAATCGCCTTCGCTTGCAGCGCGCAACAAGGCGCGCAATTGCACACGCAACACCGCTTTGTTGCGCAGCAAAAGACGCACCCCGCGCAGACCGAGCGATGGATTGTCCGTCTGCATGCGGTGGCCGACAATATGCTCGAACAACAGCTTTTTTTCGCCACCAATATCCATCAGGCGAAAGCTAACGGGCAAATCCGGCATGGCGTGCATCACCCGCGCATAAAGCTGATATTGCACTTCCTCGCTCGGTAAATCGTTGGCCTCGGTAAGCAGAAATTCGGTGCGGTACAGACCGATACCCTCCGCACCCAGCATACGCGCCTGTGGCAGTTCATCTTCGATTTCAAGGTTGCCCATCAGCTTGAGTGCATGCCCGTTGCTGCTTAACGATGCCCGCTTAGCATATGCCGACAAACTGCGCTGCTCTTCATCGACGCCGCGCGCCATGGCCAAGTATTCGGCTTCGTGGGCAGGCGATGGATTGACCAGCCATAGGCTTTGCTCGCCATCGACCACCAAGCGATCGCCGTCTTTTACCTGCCCGAGCACACCCTCTGCGCCGATAAGCGCCGGGATACCCAAGCCGCGCGCAATGATAATGCTATGCGCATTCGGGCCGCCTTTTTCGGCAACAAAGCCAGCCACGCCTTTGCGCCACAGACGGATGATTTCAATCGGTGTGAAATCCGCGCTGGCAACGATTAGTTTTTCATTGGTGGGAACCGATAGTTGCAATTCCTTGCAGCCGCTAAGGTGACGCAGAATACGCTGGCCGACATGTTCAATATCGCTCTTGCGGGCGCGCAAATAGTCGTCGCTGATATGGTCGAAGACCTCGGCAATGGCTGTTACCTGCTGGTGTACGGCCCACTCGGCGTTGATCTGCTGCAAACGGATGAAATCGACTACTTTGGCCGATAGATCGGGGTCGAGCAGCATCAGCCGCTGCGCATCCAGAATGTGCAGCGGTTCCTGACTTTCGAGTTCGAGAAGATGCAGGCGTTCGCTGTCGAAATCGGCCACCGATGCACTCACCGCCTGCTCGAAACGATGCACCTCAGCTTCGATATCAGCCCCTGCAATATGCCGTTCGGGAACCGGGAATTCGCCGCCGGCCAGTTTTTGTACGCGGCCAATGACAATCCCGGCGCTGCTTGCCGTCGCTGTGCCGCTCAGCATATCTTCAGGCAAGCTCATTCGGCTTCTCCGAAACGCTCCTCAATGAGTTGCACAATGGCCTGCAAGGCTGCATCGTCCTGTTTTCCCTCGGTACGAATATGCAGTGTCGAGCCCTTTGCCGCCGCCAGCATCATAATGCCCATGATGCTTTTGCCGTTTACCTCCACATCGCCTTGCGCAATCAGAACTTCGCACGGGTAAGCACTGGCTATTGATGCTAATTTAGCCGAAGCCCGTGCATGCAAGCCGAGTTTGTTGCAGATAACAATGGCTTGCTCAGCCATGTTTGTTGTCCTGTTCGGCCAGCAATTCGGATGCGATATGCATATGCTGGCGGCCGGATTCGCGGCATTTACGGGCCAGCATCGGTAAATCGTTGAGGCTTTGCCGCAAACTCGCCGCCTTGACCAGCATTGGCAGATTAAAGCCGGAAACCACTTCGATATTGTGCGTCTGCAGGCATGCCAGCGCCAGATTGCATGGCGTGCCGCCAAACATATCGGCAAACAACAACACACCGCTACCGGCATCGCACCGCTTAATCGTTGCGCTGAGACGCTGCTGCAAATCGCTCATATCGGCGTTCATATCGGCATCAATGCCGACGCTCAACGCAGCAGTCAGCGCCTGCGGCCCGAGCACATGTTCCAACGCCGCCAGCATCGATTCGCCGACGCGTTCGTGTGCGACCAGCACAATACCGATCACAGCGCTACGCCAGTCACAATGCCAACTCGCGATGGCGAATCAATGGTTCCACATCCATATGCCGGCGCATAAAATCAGCCAAGCGTTCGGTCAGATACACCGAACGGTGGCGTCCGCCGCTGCAACCGATGGCCAAGGTGAAGTATTGTTTGCGCTCGTTTTGCATTTGCGGCCATATAAATTCCAGCCAATCGCACAAGCGCCGTTCGGCCTCGCCGACTTCCGCATGCCGCTCAAGAAATTCGATGACCGGTTGGTCGCGGCCATTCAATACAGGCATGCCCGCTTGGTAATGCGGATTGGGCAGAAATCGTGCATCGACAACCATATCGGCATCCATGGGGATGCCGTAACGGTAGCTGAACGATATTAGGCTTACGGTCAGGCGCGGACTGCCGTTCTTGCTGTGCTGCTGTTGCCGCCAGAATGCCTCGACCCGGTCGGCCAGTTCATATGGATTCATGGCCGAGGTATTAAGCACCAGATCGGCGCTATCGCGCAGTGCCATCAGCGCTGTTTTTTCCGCGTTAATGGCTTGTAAAAGGTCTTTTTTCGGGGCGTAAGGATGGCGGCGGCGCACTGTCGAGAAGCGGCGTTGCAGCACCGCTTCGTCGGCTTCCAAAAACAGCATTTGCCATGCGGACTTTTGCGCATGCAAGCTTATCAATGCTTCATTAAGTGCTTGTGGAGAAGCGCTGCGCACATCCACACAAACCGCCATTTTTCGACCTTGCTCGGCAACATTCACCGCCCAGTCGCTTAATAACGGCAGTGGCAAATTATCGGTGCAAAAGCAGCCGACATCCTCCAGCGCATGCAGCGCTGTGCTTTTTCCGGAACCGGACAGGCCGGTGATAATCAGGCCCATGGTATTTCACTGCAATGCGGGTATTCAGCAGGCTTCATGTTTGCTGCCCCTGCTGAATGCGCATCTGCAAATCGTGCATAAAATCTTTGCCGCTTTCGATACCGCGTTGCTTGAGCAATTGATTGCGTGTTGCCACCTCAACCAGTACCGCTAGCGAGCGACCGGGACGCACCGGCAGAATCGCTTTGGGCAGGCAAACCTCGTGCAGTTCTGTTGTTTCGTCCTCGCCGAGCAGACGAATATGTTCGGAAACTTCGTCCCAAGGAATGATTTCGAGCACCAGCCCGACACGTTTGGTATCGGTAATCGCCGCCGCACCGAACAAATCGCGGATATTGAGAATGCCGATACCGCGAATTTCCATGTGATATTTCAGCGCTTCGGGGCTGCGCCCGACCAGCACATCGGTACCGACGCGCGACAATTCGACCATGTCATCGGCAATCAAGCGGTGACCGCGCGAAATTAATTCAAGGGCAATTTCACTTTTACCAAGCCCGGAAGCACCGATGAGCAATACCCCAAGCCCGAAAACATCGAGATATACGCCATGCTGGTAGGTGCGCGGAGCCAGCCGCCGACTTAAATGCAGCATCATATTGGTCATGAAAGTCTGCGATTGTAATTGCGTTGAAATCAGCGGTGTATCGGTGCGTTTGGCGGCGTTGAGCAGCAAATCAGGCACCTGCATGCCGCAGGTCACTACGACTGCCGCCAAGCGCAGGCCGAATACATCGTCCACGGCTTTTTTCCGTGCCGCTTCCGGCAATGTTGCCAGATAACCCAATTCAGATTTTCCGACAACTTGTAAGCGGTAGTCATTCAATCGTTCAAGGTAGCCGGCAAAAGCCAGCGACGGCTTTTCAACGCGCGGGTGATCAATGACCCTGTTTAGCCCCGCCTCGCCGGTCAGCAGCTCCATTTTCAGTACCTCGCCCTGTTCTTCAAGCAGTTCGGCAAGGGTTACATGGCGGGGTTCCTGTTGCATGGAGCTTAGGTGGTTTTTGCTGCGGCTTTGACAAACAGGGCGGAAATCTCTTCGGCGGTTTCTGCTGCCATAATCGCTTGCCGAACCGACTCCTGCTGCAAGGCGCGCGCCAAGCCGGCGAGCAAATCAAGATGTGATTTATCCGAATTTTCCGGAGCCAGCAGTACCACGACGATGTGCACCGGTTTGCCGTCGATGGCATCGAAATTCACCCCTTCGCGATGCCGCGCTAGCGCTGTTAACGGCGCATCCAAATCGGCCATACGCCCATGCGGAATGGCGATGCCGTGACCGATGCCGGTGCTGCCCAGTTTTTCGCGCTCCATGACCACGGCCATCGCCTGATCGGGGTCCACGGAAGGCAGCATTTCCAAAACCTCGGCAATAATCGCCGCCTTGCTGCACGATTCGGATTGCAGCAGCACCGCATCGGGGGGAATCAGTGAAACAGCCTCAGTCACGCTTGCTCGGGGGCAATCCAGCCCAATTTTCCGTCATGCCGTCGATACAGGACATTCATGCTGTTGGTTTCTTAATTGGTAAACACCAGCACTGGCCGCTGTTCGGAAAGTTCCAGTTGCATGACTGCTTCATCGACACTCATCGGTTTGATCGACATGGCTTCCATTTCCAGCACGTCGGGCAATTGATCGGCAGGGATTTCATCGTCCTGACCAGCCATTTCCAGCACCTTGTGCGATACTGTAATCGCATTGTCAGTCTCCGCAGGCGCTTGATGCTTGCGCATTTTGGCCCGGTAGCGTTTGAGCTGGCGGTTCAACTTGTCGATAACACCGTCAATCGAGGCATACATGTCTTCGGTTTCGTGGCCGCCGTGGATGGTCAGGCGGTTGGCCTGAATGGTTACCTCGCAACGCTGGCGGAATTTCTCGACGCTCAATACCACATGCACATCTACAACCTGATCGAAGGAATGCTTCAAGTGTTGCAGCTTCTCCTGGATGTATGCTTTGATTGGCTCGGTTAATTCGACATGTCTTCCCGTCATCGATACTTGCATTTATTGCCTCCTGGTGTGTCGTTGTTGTTGTCCAGCCGACTTGCGGCGACGGCTGGTGGGCGGAATACCCATACTCTCTCTATATTTCGCGACCGTTCGGCGCGCGATTTCGATACCCTCGGCACACAAGCGATCCGCAATCGCCTGATCCGAGACAGGGCGCGCTGCTGGTTCCGACTGAATCAATGCTTTGACCCGCATCTGCACCCGATAAACTGAAATACTGCCGCCGCCCCGGGTTGGCAGCCCAGCCGAGAAAAAGCGCCGCATTTCAATCAGACCCAAGGGTGTTTCCGCATATTTCCCGTTGGTAACGCGGGAAATGGTCGATTCGTGCAGGCTTACGTCTTCGGCGACATCTTGCAAGGTTAGCGGCTTCAAGCCGAGCGGCCCGTATTCGAGAAAGGCGCGCTGGCGCTCGGCCAAACATGTGGCAACTTTATATAGCGTTTCACAACGCTGATCCAATGCATGCAGTAGCCATTTCGCTTCGCGTGTTGCATTGTCCATAAATTCGCGTTCCGCACCTTTCCAGCTGCGTCCGCGCCATTGTTCGTTCATGCGCAAGCCCTGCCAACCGTAACCCGGCACTTCGACTTGAATCGCGCCCTGTGGGCTACGCCGGAAAATAATTTCCGGCCGGATGTAGATATTTTCCTGACCATGCAGGCCATGTCCGGGAAACGGATCAAGACGCCGCAAACGGGCGCGGGCATCCACCACATCATCAATGTCGCACTGCATTTTCCCGGCCAGCGTGGCATCGTCTTCAAACAAGGCATCGGAAAAATGCAGCAGCATTTGGCGGGCCAGCGCATCGCAATTGGACGAGCCGTCCAGTTGCAGCAGCAAGCACTCGCTGACGCTGCGCGCGCCGATACCCGGCGGGTCGAGTTGTTGAATGACTTCATGCAGTGTTTTTTCAAGGTCTTCGCTGTTGCAACCGAGATCGGCGGCAGCTTCGCCGAGATCGGTACGCAAATACCCATCTTCATCCAGCATATCAATCAAGGCATTGGCCATGGCCCGCGTTTCGTCGTCCATTGGCTGCCGCCCGACTTGCTCATGCAAGGATTGTGCGACGGTTTGCTCATCCCGCCATTGCTGATCGCGCATATCCGGGCCTTCGGCATCGGATGTTTGGCTATTATTATACATTGATTCCCAGCGGTTATCGCCGGATTCCCGCCAGTCGGCTTGTTGATCGGCTTCCTGTTTTGTTTTTTCCTGTTCGGAACGACCTTCGTCCAATGGCCGTTCGTCCGCCTCCAGAACCGGATTGCTTTCCAAGCATTCCTCAATATAGGCATCCAAATCCATCGCATTCATAGCGAGAACCTTGAGGCTTTGGGTCAGTTGCGGGGTGAGGGCCAGCCGTTGGCCGATTTTTTGCGAAAGCCTAGTTTGCATGCGTTAACCTGAAATCAATCAGTGGAATAGGAGGGACCGCTTCAGCGGATTCAATGCATCGTGTCATCGCTTGCCTATTTATAGACCACTGGATGGAAATGCGCAAGCTTTTTTCAGTCGCTCGCCGCTGCCGCCCTTATCGGTGCAAGTAGGGTTTCCAATTCGCCATTTTCAGACATTTCGCTGATAATGTCGCAGCCGCCGGTGAATTCACCTTTGATATACAACTGCGGAATCGTCGGCCAGTCGGCATATGTCTTCACACCTTCACGGATAGTGTTGTCGAGCAATACATTCACGGCGGTAAACGGCACCTGCATATTATTGAGAATCGCAACCACCCGTTGTGAAAAACCGCATTGCGGGAATTCCGGCGTACCCTTCATGAACAGCACCACATCGCGTGTTTTTACCAATTGCTCAATCTGCTGTTGAATCGAATCACTCATCATTTACTCCTGTTTCTTCGGGGGTCAGTGTTTTCAATGCCAACGCATGAATCCCCGTTTGCATATAATCGCCCAATGCCTGATATACCATCTGATGCCGGGCGACGCGATTTTTACCCGCAAACGCAGCGGAAACGACACGCATATCGAAATGGTCGTTGCCGGAAAACAGGCCGACTTCAACTTCGCAGTCGGCAATATTTTTCCGCACCATGTCGGCTAGGGTGTCACAATCCGGTGGCAATAAGGTTTTGTTCATCGGCGCAGCCTAGCCGTTGATTCCATATATGAATACACCTGAGCTTTGCGGGCTTTTCCTCGCCTGCAAATCATGCGCTGGTATGCGATTTGCGTTTAGTGAAGCCAAGATTAGAATGCTTTCATCTGTGACTCATATCACAAAGCTTAAGCTATTTCGCATGCAAGATGCCCCGCGCTTGATCATACAA
>JAJRWP010000106.1 GCA_021545645.1 Zetaproteobacteria bacterium
AACCCGCGACGAAGTATTTCATCAGTTCTAACTGCTTATTTCTGCTTAACTTACAATACTTTACGTACACATGACCACCTTAACTCGTTAAAAGTCAGGTGTCAGCCCCTTCTTGTTTTTTTACATGTGGCGCTTCTTCTTTCTTGAGCGGCCAAGAAAGAAGCAAAGAAGGCCGCCCTTTGATGTTTTGAATTCCCGGCCCGTGAATTTGTGAAACGGGCGCAACATCGCGCTAATCCGTTTCGCAAACACCCGTTCCGGCACAGCCTCAATCGGGAATGAAATTCAAAATCAGGTAAAAATTGAAGCGGTTTAATGATTGGCGTTTCGGGCTTATCCGGATGCTTGCGTGGCGGCGCAACGGCACTAGGCTGGCGGCTTCATGGCAAAATCTTCACATCAGTTAAATCCAGCGCAATACGAAGCCGTTTTTTATCGCGGCGGGCCGTTGTTGGTGTTGGCGGGGGCCGGTTCGGGCAAAACGCGGGTGATTACCGAGCGCATTGCCGCGCTTGTCGAGCGCGATGTGCCGCCGGATGCGGTGACGGCGGTGACCTTTACCAACAAAGCGGCAAAAGAAATGCGCGAGCGCCTGAAAAAACGCCTTGGCGAGCACGCCAAAGGCTTGCGCATTTGCACCTTTCATGCCCTCGGACTGACGATGTTGCGCGGGTCTGCCGGGCATTTTAATCGTAAGGCGAATCTTTCGGTGTTCGCCGGTGGCGAGCAGCGCGGGGTGTTGCGCAGCGTGTTGCAGGATATGCGTTTGCCATCCGATGCCAAGCAGGTGGATGCGATTCTCGGGCGAATTTCGCAGCTCAAAAACGGCTTGATCGGTGGCGAGCAAGGTCTCGGTCCGGTGCGTGATCGCTACGATGCGTTGCTGGAAAAAATGAATGCCGTCGATTTCGACGATTTACTGTTGCTGCCGATTCGTTTGTTGAATGAAGATGCGCAGGCCTTGGCTTTGTGGCGCGAGCGTTGCCGGCATTTTTTGGTCGATGAATATCAGGATTCGAGCCGTATGCAATATGATTTGGTGCGTCTGCTGGTCCCTGCGGACGGCAATCTGACTGTGGTCGGCGACGACGATCAATCGATTTACGGTTGGCGTGGCGCGGAAATCAGCAATCTTTTTCAACTCGATCAGGACTATACGGGGCTGAAAGTGGTGCGTTTGGAAGAGAATTACCGCTCCACCGAAGCGATTTTACGCGCCGCCAATGCGTTAATCGGCAATAACAGCCAGCGTTTGGGGAAAAATCTGCGTTCCAATCTCGGGCGCGGAAAAGCGGCGCGTATTTGGGAAGTGGCGACGCCGGAAGACGAAGCGGAACGCGTGGTGGCGGATATTTGTGCGCGTTTTGCCACCTCCAAATCGGGTTGGAGCAGTTTTTGCATTCTGTATCGCGCATCGTATCAGTCGCGGCCACTGGAATTGGCTTTGCGCGAGAAAGGTGTGTCGTATCATGTCAGTGGCGGGCTGTCGTTTTTCGACCGGGCCGAGATACGCGATGTGTTGTCTTATTTGCGTTTGGTGGCCAATCCGGACGATGATTTGGCCTTTATGCGTGCCATTTCGCGGCCACGCCGGGGCATTGGCGACAAGGCGTTGGGCGATTTGGGCGTGTTTGCATATCAGCAGGGCTGTTCGCTGCTGGATGCATGTTTGGATGAGGCGTTTACACACGCGCGGCGGCATGTTTTCACTGCTTTTGCGCAAACGCTTTCCGATCTTGAGCATCTTTTTACGCATAGCGAGGCCGATGAGGCATTCGATGCCTTGCTGGCGGATTCGGGTTTGGAAGATGCGATTATTGCCGAAGCCGACGATGAACGCGAACGCGATGCGCGCCTCGGCAATGTTCAGGCACTTCGTCGCTGGTGGCTTAGTTATGCCGAAAATGGCCGGAATATCGCCGATTTTATTCAGAATTTGGCGCTTGTTGCCGATCGCGAGGAGGATGCGGATGGCGAATCGGTGCGTTTAATGACTGTGCATGCGGCCAAGGGGCTGGAATTCGATCATGTGTATATTATCGGCGTCGAGGAAGGCGGTTTTCCACACAAGCATGCGGTCGAAGAGCAGCGTTTGGAGGAGGAGCGGCGGCTGATGTATGTGGCGGTGACGCGTGCGCGCTTTCATTTAACCTTGAGCTGCGTGCGTAAACGGCGGCGCTACGGGCAGGTGGAATCCATGGCTCCGTCGCCGTTCTTGCAGGAATTGGGCGGTGAATCCGTCGAATGGGTGGACCGTCAACCGGATTCTGAATCGGCACACGAAGAGGCCGAATCGCATATGGCGGCCATGCGCAAGGCATTGGGCTTGGCTTCGGGGGCTTAAGCCTTCAATTTCGCCTGACGTGCACTGGCTGCACCTAGCCATGTTTTGAATCTTTGCTACAATAAACTACGGACCGATGATGATGCGCTGCTCAGAACGAATACGAATCCCTGAAATGGCCGCTTGTTTGCTGCTGGTTATGCTGCTTTGCCAGCCATCGCCTTTGTTTGCTTGCGACGACAAGCTTGCAACAGATGAAGCGGCACATAGCGATACGATGAAGGCCAAGACTATGAAAGCGGAGTTGCCGAAAAAAACTGCGGCGGCGGACGTTTCGCCGAAATCAGCGAAAACCAAAGACAAAGTCAAGGATAAAAGCAAAGGAAAACAAGCCGCCGATGCTCCGGATTTCAATATGGATGTGCTGATTGAGCGTGTTAAAAAAACCGATGCTATCGGTGTGTTCAGCAAGCTGGCATTGCGCTCGGATGCGCTTGATTTGATGGGTATGGTCAAGGCTTGGCGGCGGCATGTGAAAAAGCTGTCTTTGGATGATGTGCGTTCGCAATACGACGGTTTATTGCTCAAAATTTTGGCGCTGCTTAATGGTGATCCGGCCTTGTCCCGCGATATTAGCATGGCGCGCGAACAAATATGGCAAAGTTTATTGGAGGTGAAGACATGAAAACAATGGTGCTGCGGGTGTTTTTCGGTGGTTTATTGTTATGTGTGTTGGGAGCGGCTCCGGCTTTTGCGGTAACCAAGGCCGAGGATATTGCCACCACGATTATGCTGCGCGGGCAGCCTTGCGGCGGTAATGCGGTGAGTAATATTTCCGAGCGAAAAGACGCAGCGGGGAATACGACGATTACTGCAACCTGTCCGAACGGCAAACGCTACCGGATTGATGTGACGAACGGTGGGCGGGTGAGTGTGACGCCGATTCGCTAGTTTGCGTGGATCCGATCCTGTGCCGGCTTAAGTCTTTACTGATTCAATCACGCGGCAGGAGCGCAGATTTAGTTCGCAGGCGTGGGCCCAGATGTTGTCCGGGGTTTTTGTGCCATCCATGCGCCATTGCCAGTTGTTATCAATGGTTCCCGGCGTGTTAAATCGTGCTTCCGTGCCCAGTGCCAGCAAATCCTGCATCGGAACAATCGCCAGTTTGGCCTCGGATTCGATGGCCAGTTTAATCAACGGCCAAGGCATGGCATCGCCGTTTAAATCGGCATGCTCGCCGAGGCGAATCTTTTCTTCTTCAGAGCGTTCGGCAAACCAGCCCATGGTCGTGTCGTTGTCGTGCGTACCGGTATAAATCACGCTATTCGGGCCGAAATTCCCGGGTAAATACGGATTGTCGGGCATGCCGTCGAAGGCGAATTGCAACACCTTCATGCCGGGCAGGCCAAAGGCATCCAGCAGGGCGACGACTTCCGGGGTAATCAGACCGAGATCTTCGGCGGCAATCGGCAGGTTGCCCAAGGCGTCTTGTAGTGCGTTTAGCAGTTCATTGCCGGGTGCTTTAATCCATTCGCCGATTTTTCCGTCCTGACGTTCGCCGGGAATGGACCAGTAGGCTTCGAGGGCGCGGAAATGATCGATTCTGAGTAAATGCATGCGTGTCAGTTGCGCTTTAACGCGGCGAATCCACCAGGCAAAACCGCTGGCTTGGTGTGCATCCCAGCGGTAAAGCGGATTGCCCCAGCGCTGGCCGTTTTCCGAGAAATAATCGGGTGGTACGCCTGCCACTTCGTCGCAAAGGCCGTGTTTATTGACGGTAAACAGCGATTGATTGGCCCATACATCGGCAGAATCATGCGCCACATAGATGGGCAAATCGCCGAACAAAATCACCCCTTGCGATTCGGCATGCGATTTCAGTGCTCGCATCTGGCGGGCAAAAGAAAATTGTTCGAAAACCACCTGTTGGCGGTCTTTTTGCGATGCCTTGCCTGCGGCTTGCAAAGTCTGAGAATCACGATTGCGTAATGCATCGTCCCATTGCCACCATGCTTTTCCGCCCGTGTTCTTTTTCAGGGCCATAAACAGCGAAAAATCATCCAACCAATCACTGTTCTGTTCTGTGAATGCTTCCACGTCGGCGGTCAGTTGGCTGTCTTTTTTTGCGGCTTTCCAAAAGCAGTCCGCAGCTTGTTCAAGGCTGTAAATGCTTGTGCTTGCCCAGCTTTCTTGGCTTAAATCACGCAAGTCGATCAATGCCGGATTACCGGCAAATGTGGATAGCGATTCGTAGGGCGAACCGTGTCCGTGCGTTGGTCCGAGCGGCAGGAATTGCCAGACGGAAAAACCGCCTTTGACGATGTCGTTCACAAATGCGCGTGCTTCTGCGCCGAGTGTGCCGCAGGCCTGCGGGCCGGGCAGCGATGTGATATGCAACAGTACACCGGCGCGTCGCCGGTCAAGCCAAGTATTCATAGATATTCCCCGCATTGTATGCGCTTGGATGGAATCGGGCGGCGATTAATTGCCACGACGCATGGTTCCGCCACCTTCGGCATCGCCGCCGCCTTCGGAAATCGGCATTTCGAGCTTGTTTGGCGGCAGTTGGCCGATCAGTTGGTACAATTTGCGCAAATGGCAGCGATACAGCAGATCGAAATCGCGTACCGCCGGGCCGGGGTTGTAGTCGCCGAACCACCAACACCAATCGGAGCCTTCGCAGATGCGCAATTGCTCGGCGGCGGCGGCCAGTTGTTCGGGGCTGAGTTTGCCTCCGGCTTTGGTCGTATCGAATGCCTTTTTGGCATCAATCAATAGCGTCCAACCGCGTGTTTTGGCGGCATCGCCAATCCACGTGGACAGATTGCCATATACCCATGATCCGGCAGCGACGCGTTTCAGTTTCGGCTGCTGGTGGTGGTGGGCCAGATAATCGGAAAACGTGGTTAGCTCGAAGGCTTCGTGTTCGGAAATACCCTGATACAAGGCGGTCAGGAAGGGCAGGGCATTTTCCGAAAAATGCTCCCAAGCGTTTTCGCCATCCATAATGATGGACACAACCGGCGCTGTTTCGCCTTGCATGCGGTGATGAATACCGGCCAATTCGTGAATAAAATTGGCCGCTGCATCGCCGTCACCCCAGCTTTGATATTCGAAGCCGATCAGGTCGGACAAGCGATCATCGCGGAAAAAACAGGAAATATTGCCTTTTTTGCCGACTCGCCACGGGTGATACAGGTCGCGCCCGCCTTGCCGTTCGCGCAGGTTGTAACCCAGCGAATTGTGCAGCACGCCTTCGCCGGTAGCGCACCAGTCGAAGCCGGAATTGCCCAGCATTTCTACAGTTTTCTGTGAAACCGCGCCTTCGGCAGGCCAGCAGCCACGCGCCGGATGACCGAATGCCTCGGCATGTTTGCGTTTGGCCAAGTCGATATGCTCCTGCGCTTGCTCTGCGCCGCCCGGATAAGCTTCGTCGGGAATTTCGGCATCGGGGACAGTTTCCAGTGCCGATTCGAAATCCAGTTGCAGCGGGATAATCGGATGCGCATACGGGGTTGTCGATAATTCGATTTTCCCTTCTTCGGCCAATTTACGATAACGCACTGGCACTTCGGCCAGCAGGCTGGCGATAAGAGTCATCAAATCGCGTCTGTCCTGATAGCTGAAATTGCTTGCCTTTTCGATCAGGCGACGGGCGACAAAATGGGTGTTGCGCACTGTTTCGCCCAACCATGCCAAATGATACCAAGTGACTAGGTCGGTGAAATAATTGTCGCCCAGATAATCCAGCGCGTCGTGGTGGCGGCATTGATCGGCCAGATGCCAGAGGCGATTAAAGGCCGGATAACGATGCAGATTGCGTTCGTGATTCAGGCGAAAACAGGCCTTCAGCAGCCAATTGCGTTCTTCATGGCTGAAATCACCATCTTGATGCGCCAGCGCATCAAGCAAGGGATCGGGCAAATCGCCGCCGTGATCGAGCCATGTATGAATACGCTCCGCATAATCCTGAATCTGCGCGGTCAGCGACGGAACGAAATTAATCACCGCGCGCGCCCCCGGCACTTGCTCCAGAATTGCTGCCATATCGGTATAATCCTTCATGGCATGCAAATACACCCATGGCAGGGCATAGCGACCGGATTCGGCATCGCGGTAAAATGGCTGGTGCATATGCCAGCAGAAAACGACCGAAAGTTTATGCGGCGTTTGTTTATTCATGATTCATCAATCCTGCAAATCGTTTTTGAGTTGTGTGCATTCGGTTTTGCGGCGGTTTTGTTCGTATTTCAAACGCCGTGCAAATCCTGACCGAGCATTTCCGGCGTAACCAGTACAATGCCGCCTTCGCTGACGTAGAAACGCTTGGCGTCTTCGACCGGGTCTTCACCGATGACAGTGTTTTCCGGTACAACCGTTCCTTTATCAATGACACAACGGGTGATTTTGCAGCCGCGACGGATTTCCACATCGGGAAGCAGCACGCTATCGCTTACTTCCGAGAAGGAATGCACGCGCACATTGGAGAACAGTACGGAATGGCGCACCGTGGAACCGGTAATCAGGCAGCCGCCGGAGAGCATGGTATCGACAGCCATGCCGCGCCGTTCGTCATCGTCGAAGGCAAATTTGGCGGGCGGCAGTTGTTCCTGATAGGTCCAAATCGGCCAGTCGCTATCGTACAAATCAAGATCGGGGCTGATATTGGCGAGGTCCATATTGGCTTCCCAATAGGCATCGATAGTGCCGACATCGCGCCAGTAACCGGGTGCGCCGGTATTGGCGTTCATGAAGCGGAAGGCGAAAATATTGGCGTTGGCAATGGCATCGGGGATGATGTCGTGGCCGAAATCGTGGGTGGAATTTTCATCGGCAGCATCGGCAACCAGACGGTCGCGCAAGTATTTGGCGGTGAAAACATAAATACCCATCGATGCCAGTGCTTGTGTATCGTCGCCGGGCATGGGTTTGGGGCTGTCTGGTTTTTCGGCAAATTCAACGATGCGATTTTCATCGTTAATGGCCATCACACCGAAGGCCTTGGCTTCTTCAAGCGGCACGGGAATACAACCGACGGTGATGTCTGCGCCGTTGGCAACATGCGCGGCAACCATTTTGCCGTAGTCCATTTTATAGATGTGATCGCCAGCCAGTACCACCACATATTCCGGGCTGTAATGACGCATAATATCGAGATTCTGATAGATGGCATCGGCAGTGCCGGAATACCAGCCTTCGCCTTGCCGCTGCTGCGCAGGAACGGCTTCGATAAATTCACCGAATTGACCGGAAAGGAAACCCCAGCCGCGTTGCAGATGGCGTTGCAGGGAATGTGATTTGTATTGGGTGACTACCGAGATATGGCGGATACCGGCATTGATGCAATTGGATAGCGGGAAATCAATAATACGGAATTTGCCGCCGAACGGTACGGCGGGCTTGGCGCGCCAATCGGTCAGCGCCTTAAGACGCGAGCCGCGCCCTCCGGCAAGAATGATGGCCAGCGTTTCGCTGGTGAGCTTGCTGATGTGACGTTGCATGACGATTTCAGACATGTCTTCTCCTCGCAGGTGCGGTGAATTTGGCGCGAGTGGCACGCTAGCAGGCTGGCTGAATATTCTCCACCGTTGTTTTGCCGGGCGATGCTTGCTATTCTGAGCGTCTGCTACCCGCCGTTGTTTCGGCAAGTTTTCGTGGTAAAAAGTTGAGTGTTAGGGGAGTTTTATGTCTGCCAGTGTTGTTGCAACCCGGCCATTTGAGGATCAAAAGCCCGGCACATCCGGTTTACGCAAGAAGGTGAAGGTTTTTCAGCAAGCAAATTATTTGGAAAATTTTGTTCAGGCGGTATTTGATTCGATCGGCGATTTTGCCGGCCAGACGCTGGTGCTTGGCGGCGATGGGCGTTTTTACAATCGGCAGGCGATTCAGATTATTCTGAAAATGGCTGCTGCCAATGGTTTCGGGCGGGTGCTGGTTGGGCAGGGCGGTATTTTATCGACCCCGGCGGCATCGCATATTATTCGCAAACACAAGGCATTCGGCGGTTTGATTCTGTCCGCCAGCCACAATCCGGCCGGTCCCGACGAGGATTTCGGTATTAAATACAATATCGGCAACGGCGGCCCGGCCCCGGAAGGCGTTACGGATGCGATTTTTGCGCGCACCAAAGATATTGGTGAATATCGCATACTTGCGGCAGACGATATTTCGTTGGACGACATCGGCGAGACGCAACTCGGCGATATGCGTGTCGAAGTGGTGGATGCGGTGGCCGATTATGCCGATTTGATGCGCTCGTTGTTCGATTTCGATGCGATTCGCGCTTTGCTGGCGGGTGGATTCACGATGGCTTTCGATGCCATGCATGCGGTGACCGGCCCGTATGCCACGGCGATTCTTGAGGATGATTTGGGTGCGCCGAAAGGCACGGTGATGAATGGTGTGTCGAAAGAGGATTTCGGCGGCGGTCATCCCGATCCGAATTTGACTTATGCGCACGAGTTGGTCGATGTTATGTATGGCAAGACTTCCCGGCCTGCGCCCGATTTCGGTGCGGCATCCGATGGCGACGGCGATCGCAATATGGTGCTTGGCAACGGTTTTTTCGTCACGCCGAGTGATTCGCTGGCGATTATTGCCGCCAATGCCGATTGTGCGCCGGGTTATCAAGGCGGCATTGCCGGCATCGCCCGTTCGATGCCGACTTCGGCGGCGGCGGACCGGGTGGCCGAAGCGATGGGGCTGGAGTGTTTCGAAACGCCGACCGGTTGGAAGTTTTTCGGCAATCTGATGGATGCGGGTAAGGTAACCTTGTGCGGCGAGGAATCGTTCGGCACAGGTTCCAGCCATGTACGCGAAAAAGACGGCCTCTGGGCGGTGCTTTTTTGGTTGAATATTCTCGCTGTGCGCAAGGATTCGGTGGCGAATATTGTCACTGAGCACTGGCGGAAATTTGGCCGCAATTATTATTCGCGCCACGATTACGAAGGTGTGGATTCGGCGGCGGCTGGGCAGGTGCTGCAAACGGTGCGCGATCAGTTCACCACGTTGCCGGGGCAACGGTTGGCCGGACGTCTTGTGTCCGCTTGCGACGATTTTTCCTATGCCGATCCGGTGGATGGCAGTGTGAGCAGTAATCAGGGTGTGCGGGTGTTGTTTGAAGATGGTTCGCGCATTATTTTCCGTCTTTCCGGCACGGGCACCAGCGGTGCGACGATTCGCCTGTATCTGGAATCCTACGAAGCGGATGTTTGCAAGCATGATATGGATGCGCAGGATGCGCTGGCCGAAATGATTACGGCTGCTAACGAAATTTCAAAATTACAAGCATTAAGCGGACGAGATCGCCCGACTGTGATTACCTGAGGATATAAAACCATGAGCAATAAAGAGCAGATGTATCAGATTATTGAGGCACGGAGCCACGATCCCTTCGCTTATCTCGGCCGCCATAAAGCAGGCAAGAGTGGCGGTGTGGTGCGCGCATTTCTGCCCAGCGCCGAAAAGGCATGGGTTTTGGATGCCGATGGCAAAGCAACGGCGATGAAGCGCCTCCATCAGGATGGTCTTTTCGAGGCCAAACTGACGAAAGTGGATTTTAACGAGACTTACCGCCTGCGTTTACAGAATCACGAAGGGCACAGTTGGGAGATCGACGATCCGTACCGTTTTTCGCCGGTGCTTGGCGATATGGACTTGCATCTGATTGGCGAAGGTCAGCATTTCGAGAAATACCGGCTGCTCGGCGCGCATGTGCGCGAACACGAAGGGGTTTCCGGTGTGTCGTTTGCAGTGTGGGCACCGAATGCCAGCCGTGTTTCGGTGGTTGGCAATTTCAATCATTGGGACGGGCGCGAGCATCCGTTGCGCGCGCGCGGCGGTTCCGGCATCTGGGAGTTGTTTATTCCCGGCCTGTGTGAAGGCGAGTTGTACAAGTTCGAAATCCGCACCCAGTCGGGTGATATTTTATTGAAGGTCGATCCGTATGCGCAGCAGATGGAGGTGCGTCCGGCAACGGCTTGTGTGGTGCACAATCCGAAGCAGTACACATGGGGCGACAAGAAGTGGATGGACGAACGGCGCGCATACGGGCCACCGATGGACAAGCCGATGAATATTTATGAGGTGCATCCCGGTTCGTGGCGCAAGGCGGGCGACGATTATCTGGGCTACCGCGATTTGGCGCATCAATTGGTCGAATATTGCACTTGGATGGGTTATACACATATCGAATTGATGCCGATTACCGAACACCCGTTCGATGGCTCGTGGGGTTATCAGACAGTCGGTTATTTCGCGCCGACCAGCCGTTTCGGTGAACCCGACGATTTCCGTTATTTTGTCGATTATTGCCATCAGCACGGCCTTGGCGTGTTTCTCGATTGGGTGCCGGCGCATTTTCCCAAGGATTCGCACGGTTTGGCGCGTTTCGACGGTACGCCGTTGTACGAGCATGAAGACCCGCGCTTGGGCGAGCACAAGGATTGGGGAACCTATATCTTCAATTTCGGGCGCAACGAAGTGCGGAATTTCCTCATTGCTTCGGCCTTGTTCTGGCTGGATAAATACCATATCGACGGCCTGCGTGTCGATGCCGTGGCGTCGATGTTGTATCTGGATTATTCGCGTGAAGAAGGCGAATGGCTGCCCAATCAATACGGCGGGCGTGAAAATCTGGAAGCCATTGAATTTCTCAAGCAGTTCAACCATCTGATTCACGAGCGTTTCCCCGGTGCAGTAACCATGGCCGAGGAATCCACTTCTTTCCCGATGGTCAGCCGACCAACTTATCTTGGCGGTTTGGGCTTCACGATGAAATGGAATATGGGTTGGATGAACGACACGCTGGCTTATATGGAAGAAGACCCGGTGCATCGCAGTTATCATCACGGCGAAGTGACTTTTTCGCAGATTTACGCCTATACCGAGAATTTCATTCTGCCCTTCTCGCATGATGAAGTGGTACACGGCAAGGGCAGCATGCCGCAAAAAATGCCGGGCGACGACTGGCAGAAATTCGCCAATTTGCGCACCCTGTATGCCTATATGTACACCCATCCGGGCAAAACCCTGATGTTTCAAGGCTTGGAATTCGGTCAGTGGAGCGAGTGGAAGGATTCGGTCAGCTTGGACTGGGATCAGGCCAATTTTATGCCGCATCGCGGCCTGCAACTGCTGGTGCGCGATTTAAATCACCTGTCGCGCGATGTTCCTGCTTTGCACGAAGTCGATTTTGAATCGCACGGTTTCCAGTGGATCGATTGCAACGATGCCTCGCAATCCACACTCAGCTATATCCGCCGCGATAAAAATGGCGGCGCGGTGTGTGTGATTCTGAATCTAACGCCAGTACCGCGTTACGATTATCGCCTCGGCGTGCCGGAAGGCGGTTTCTACAATGAAATCATGAATACCGATGCCGAAATGTACGGCGGCTCGAATATGGGCAATAGCGGCGGTGTGTCTTCCGAAGATGTGGCATGGATGGGGCAACCGCATTCGGTGCGTATTGTTGTTCCGCCGTTGTCCTGTCTGGTGCTGCGCCGAGAATAGCTTTTTGTACCATAATTAGTTAGCCGTGGAGGAGGGTTATGCAACTGTTTAGATTTGTTGTTTTTTTTCTAATGGTTATTTTGTTTGCACCTCAGGCATTTGCTAATTTGTGTAAGTCTAAACATGTTACCAACAGGCATGTTAATGAGGCAGGGTTTCTTACCCGTGAGGTTTTTTCTCACGGCAATTATGGGGGCGACAGAGGATATAATTCCCGAATTATCGGGTGTAACCGGAAACGCGATCAGAAAGGCAATAATATTGAGAAGGCGATTACGGGTGAGCATGTGTTTGGGGACGAACTTTCCCCCAAAGTTGTCCGAGGGATGTATAACTATTGGGGAGATGTGATTACCTCGAAAAGCTATGGTTATCAGTTAGGAAGAGAAAGTGGCTTATGGATTGCGACTGTTCCGATTCGATTCCATTTGCCTAAATTGAAGCTGCTTAAATATCTCGATATTCCCATGGAGTTGGCTGAAGATCTGGGGCTTGTATCAGGGCCTGTTTCAGAAGTTTGCGCTGAAGGTAATACGCGACGCTCCGGCGGGAAGATAGTGCGTGGCTTCATCGAAAATAAGTGGGGTTATAAATCCTGTCGCGTACGTAAAAATGAGCCTATTCCCGGAAGGGGAGTGAGCTGGACGCCTGATGTGTGGGTAATGGATTTTTGGAAGCGGAAAATCGAAAAGTATTGGTCGCATAGCGGGTTTGAACTTCGTGCGCCTGTGTGGAATTTTGCTGGCGAAATAAATGATATCAGATATAAGAAATTCAAAAAAGCAGGCATTGTCTGGCATGTAAGATTTAACATGAACAAGAATGTCATGCCCAGATACAAAGGGTCTATCATCTTTCCTCATCCGCTCTATATCGGCCTCGATAGCAAGGGAATAGTGCATGAATTCGGGCATCAATTAGGCCTTGATGATGAATATGGAAATAAGAGTAAAAAGGATTGCTGGAATTTGTATCCGGCAGTTGCGACACAGTACATTATGTGTGATCCCTTTAGTCCCGAAACGAGAATTCTACAGCCTTCCCAGCAAAAAGCGGTATATGACTGGATAGTGACCAGACGCTATGCGATTGCAGAGGAATATCCCTGTAAAAACACCTCAGATTGTGATGCGGACGAATTTTGCGCCAAACATGGTTTGAATAGAAATGTATGCGAAACACGTCGTCCCGAAGGCGCTGATTGTGGATCGAAGGATGAAAAATGCGCGCGAGGTTTGGTTTGTGCCGGAAAGCCGGCGGGTAAATGCGTGGCTCCTGCTTCTGTTGCCGTGGGCGGGCGATGTGTTCGTAATGCACAGTGTACGTCGGGATCATGTAACTCAAAATCACCACGGCGCTGTCAGTGCAAGGTCAATAGGGATTGTACTGATGGATATTGCGATACCGGAACGCTATCTGTTGGCGTGAACCGATGTGTCCCATTCAAGGACTATGCAGATCATTGTTCGGCAGACAAACAATGTGAATTTCCGGCCATATGTCGGGGCAAACCGACCGGGCGCTGTGTGACACCGAACTCCCGTTCTATTGGCGAGGGTTGCATCAAGGATGTGCAGTGTAGGCAGGGCAAATGTGGTTCGAACCATCGTTGTGTATGTACGGAAGACTGGCACTGTAGTAGTGGCAAATGTAAAAAACCGATTGGGAAGCATAATTATTGCCAATAATTTTTTCATCGTTTCCCAAGCACCCGTTCCGGCACAGCTTCAAACGGAGAGCACGGTTAAATTGTATATTTGTCGTGAGTGTTATTTAATTTCTAAAGAATATAACGCGATAAATCTTCATCTTTAGCGATACCGGCGAGTCTGTTTTTCACATATTCGGCATCGACGGTGAGGTTTTTCTCTTTGCGATCCGGGGCATCGTAGCTGACTTCTTCGAGTACGCGTTCGAGCAGGGTATGCAGGCGGCGCGCACCGATATTTTCGGTTTGTTCATTGACATGCACAGCAAGGCGGGCGATTTCGGCAATGCCGTCTTCGCTGAATGTTATGTCTAAGCCTTCGGTGTCCAGCAGCGCCGAATACTGGCTGGTCAGGGCATTTTCCGGTTCGGTGAGAATACGTCGGAATTCATCTTCGCCGAGCGCATCGAGGGTGACGCGAATCGGGAAACGGCCTTGCAATTCGGGAATCAGATCGGACGGTTTGGCCAGATGGAAAGCGCCGGAAGCGATGAACAGCACATGATCGGTATTCACCGAGCCGCTGCGTGTATTGACTACCGTGCCTTCGACCAGCGGCAGCAGATCGCGCTGCACACCTTCGCGTGACACATCGGCATCTTTGCCCTCGCGGTGGGTGATTTTGTCCATTTCATCAAGAAAAACGATGCCGTCATTTTCAGCGCGGGACACCGCTTCTTCCTTAACTCTATCCATGTCCAGCAGGCGATCCGCTTCTTCCTGTTGCAGATATTTGAGCGCATCCTTGATCGGCATGCGGCGGCGTTTGCCTTGCGAAGACATCAGGCCGCCGAGCATTTCTTTGAGATCCATTTCCTCGCCGCCCTGATTGGACAGCACTTGCATCATCGGCATTTGCGGGTTGCTGCGCACCTCGATTTCCACTTGCCGGTCGTCCATTTCGCCGAGACGCAACTTGCGGCGCATTTTTTCACGCGAATCGTTGCCTGATTTACCTTGCTCGGCAGCAACAGGCCCGCTCGGCTTGACCGGATGCGGAATCAGAATATCCAGCAAGCGGTCTTCGGCAGCTTCTTCGGCGCGCGCACGCACGCGCACCAGATGCTCCTCACGAACGATTTTAATGGCTGTATCGACCAGATCGCGGACAATCGATTCGACATCGCGGCCGACATAACCGACTTCGGTATATTTGGTAGCTTCGACTTTGACAAACGGCGCGCGCGCTAATTTGGCGAGCCTGCGGGCGATTTCTGTTTTGCCGACGCCGGTCGGGCCGATCATCAGAATATTTTTCGGGGTGATTTCTTCGCGCATCGGCGAATCCACCTGCTTGCGTCGCCAGCGGTTGCGTAGGGCGATGGCCACCGAGCGCTTGGCATCGGCCTGACCGATAATATAGCGATCCAATTCGGATTCGATTTCGCGCGGGGTCATGGTTTCGCTCACGAATGATCTCCTTCCTTACTCTTTCCATCGACGCTTTCGACGCGGACTTCGGTATTCGTATAAATGCAAATATTGGCGGCAACGGCCATTGCTTCGCGGACGATGCCTTTAGCATCCAGCTTGCTATGTTTAAGTAGTGCTGTGGCGGCGGCTTTGGCGTAAGCGCCGCCGGAGCCGATGGCGGTGACTGCGTCGTCCGGCTCCAACACATCGCCGTTGCCGGAAATCATCAAAATACGCTGGGGATCGGCGACAATCATCATCGCTTCGAGTTTGCGCAGGTAACGGTCGGTGCGCCAATCCTTGGCCAGCGCCACGGCGGCGCGCGTTAAACTGCCGCCGTGTTCGTCCAGTTTGGCTTCGAAGCGTTCGAATAAATTCATCGCATCGGCGGTGGAACCGGCAAATCCGGCGAGAATCGCACCATCGCGCATGGTGCGCACCTTGCGCGCGCCGTGTTTAATCACCGTATCGCCGAGGGTGACTTGTCCATCACCGGCAATGGCTGTTGTTTCGCCCTTTCGTACACAGCAAATTGTCGTTCCACGCATATCTATCATTCGATTTCTACCTGATGCGGGTTTCCAAATGTTGGATAAACCCACCGTAAATTTTAAGCCGGCTTGACTGTGAAATGCTAGCATCAATCGACTTTCGAAGCAGATTCTACCGCCAAACAGTCCTCAGGTCAGCATGGATTTATTCGTCATGTGATGTATGTCATATATGCAGTATAAGTTGCTGATTAAAGTGCTGGGCTTTGCTTGTATTTTATAAATTCATTCGCTGGTTTGTTTGTCGATTTGTATTGGATACGTTAATATGTCGGGCGCTTCGGGAGATAGCAGGTTGGGGCGTTGACGGCAGGGAGGCCTTAATGGTAAAAATTTTGATGCTGATCGCCGGATTATGTCTGGTGATTACGCCGACTTATGCGCAAACATCGTTGGATATGTTGTTCGACGAGCAGGATACGACGATTACCGCCACCGAATCGCAGCGGGCCTTGGGGCGCGCACCGGCGATTGTTACCGTGATTACCGAAAAACAAATCAAAGACATGGGTATTCACAAGCTTTTCGAGGCGCTGGAATCCGTTCCCGGCATGAATATCAGTTATCCTTCCGGTGTTGCCAGCGGTCATACCCTGACCGTGCGCGGCCTGAAAACCGGCGAATCCGAAAACACCTTGCTGATGATTAACGGCCATCGGGTGAATAACCCGTATTCCGGATCGTGGACCTTCCTTTTTGATGAATTCCCGCTTGCCGATGTGCGCCGTATCGAGGTGATTCGCGGGCCGGGATCGGCATTGTACGGCTCCAATGCAGTGGTGGCGGTGATTAATATTATCACCAAAAGTGCCGAGGATTTTCACGTTTCGGAAGTCTCTTTTGCCGCAGGAAACCGCTCGACCCAGATAGGTCATGTGGCCATCGGCACGGACAACCCCGACAAAAACATGATGCTCAGTCTGGATACGATAAACACAGCCGGCGACCGCGATAAAGTAGCCCGCGATAGTGCCGGATTGAGCGGTAGAAACAATTTCTGGCGACGCCAGCAAAGCGGATTTTTGTCGCTGAACAGTGGGGAATGGTCGCTATTCGCTATGCATTTGAACAAACGTCGCGGCAGTATTCTTGATGCCACCAACCGGATTGACCACAGCACAAATATTCAGATACGCCAGAGCTTCGCTACCCTGACTTGGGCGCGTGAGAACGACGATTGGGATGCGGAAATCAAAACAGATGGCGATTTGTTCGAACTGGACCCGCGCTGGCAGACCTTCGGCGGTCCGTCCAGCCTGCGTACGCAGGTCAAAAATCTAACCCTCTCGACACAGGCGTTGCTGCGCTACCGGGGGTGGCAGAATCATGAACTGACGATAAGCAGCGGCTACGATCATATCCGCCAATTCGATGTGCGCACGTTTTTGAGCGGCACTGATGTGACTGCATCGCTGAATCATAATCGCAATACCACACGCGGGGTGAGT
>JAJRWP010000107.1 GCA_021545645.1 Zetaproteobacteria bacterium
CGGGTTTTCACTTCGTCGATGCCGTAATCAATGCCCTTCATGGTATCGCGCATCCACACGCGTTCGTTGACCAATTGCATCAAATCCTTATCGGTAGAAACAATGGTCACATCCCAGCCTTTGGCATCGGCCTGGGTGGTTAGTGTGGCAATCACATCGTCGGCCTCGTAGTTGTCGATGCAAATGCGATTGAGTTTGAAGGCATCGGTGATGTCGAATACCGACGGCCATTGCGCCGCCAAACCTTCCGGCATCGGCGGCCGGTGCGCTTTGTAATCGGCATACATTTGATTGCGGAATGTGCCGCCCTTGGGGTCGAAAGCGACGGCGACATGTGTCGGATTCAGGTCTTTGAGCACGCTTTTCAGCATTTGCACATAACCGAATACGGCGTTGGTCGGCTCGCCCTTTGAATTGGTCAGATTGTGGCGCACGGCATGAAACGCACGGAATACATAATTGGGGCCGTCGATAAGAACTAAATGTGGCATGGCGGCAGCCTGCCGCGCCTTGCCCCTAGCCGCAATCGGATTTAACCCGGATTAGCCCGGATTAAGGCTTGTGAACAGGCCTAAGCGCAATCGCAAGTGGACCAGTGCAGGAATTCGCGGGATTCCAAACGTTCGGGATGTGAGAAAAAATCATCGGCAGCCGCGATTTCGATAATGCGCCCGTCGCAGATAAACACGACCTGCCCGCCGAGGCGCTGCGCCTGCTCGATGTCGTGGGTAACGCACAATACCGGCATATTTTCCGCCAGTTGCAGCAACGAAGTCTCAATAATTTGTTTGGAATGCGGATCAAGCGATGCCGTCGGCTCATCAAGCAATAAAAGCGCAGGCGAAAGTGCCAGCGCGCGCGCAATACACAAGCGCTGCTGCTGACCGATAGACAATGTCTGCGCAGGCGCATCAAGTCGATTCTTAACCTCATCCCAAAGTGCGGCCTGTTGCAATACCTGCTCAATTTGCGAAGCGGAAAAAGCTTTACGTTGGCGCTTGGGCAGGCCGAACACGACATTCTGCTCAATCGAACACGGAAACACGGCGGGTTTCTGGGCAATCAGAGCGATTTGACGGCGCAAGGCATCCGCACCTTGCGGCCAGCGCCGCGCATCGTGTCCGGCAATACGCATCTCGCCCTGCCAGCCGTCGTACAATTGATTCAGACAGCGCAATAAGGTGCTTTTTCCGGCTCCGGACGGGCCGATCAGCGTGGTGATGCCGTGTGTGCAAAGGGAAAATGAAATATCGGGTAAAATAGTCTGCCCGGACAGGGCGAGATGCAAACCAGCCACCTGCAAACCGATAGCCATGCTTTCTGTTGCCGCCGGCATTGCGGTTTTATCCGCTTGCAGTTCCGCTATTTTTCTCTTTGTACTCATCCACTCACCTTGCTGCTGCTGTTTTTCGTGCTACTGCTTTTTATATTGCCGCTTTTCATATTTCGCAACAGCGATGCGGCCAAACTTAATGTCGTTACCAGTGCAACAAGTATGACAGCCGATGCCCATGCAATATCCACGGCAGCGGTATTTCCCCCTTCCTGCGCCAGATAAAAAATATGCGTTTGCAAGCTGGTTACCGGAGAAAATAGCGAATCCGGCCAGACGACGCCAGAAAACACCGTCGCTGTGAACAAAATCGGTGCGGTTTCGGAAAGCGCCCGCGCCATGCCCAGCAATAATCCGGTGAGCAACGATGGCCATGCCGCAGGCAGCCAAACACGGCGGATAAGCTCTCCGTTTGGAAGCCCCAGTGCGCGCGCCGCTTCGGTTTGTTCAACGGGAATACGCTCAATCGCATGCACGGTGTTGAGTACCAGCATAGGCAGAATAATCACAGCCAGAATCGTCATGCCGGTGAGCAGACTCATGCCCCAATGCAACATATGTACCAGTACAATCAAGCCGCACAGACCGTAAACAATGGGCGGAATACCTTGCAGCAAATGCAGCAGGCTGAGCAATAAACGCTGCCTTCGCGCATCGGCACACAGAGCATGAAACAACGCCATACCCAAGGCCACCGGCGCGGCAAGCAGACACGCGCCGAACATCAACAGCAGCGAACCAGAAATTTGCGGCCACAGCGAACCGGAATCGCCGAAGGATACGGCGTTCACAGCGCCGACTAGCATCTCCCAGTGCAATGCCGGAATCCCTTTAAATAAAATATACAGCAGACAGGATGCAGGCAACAGCAAGGCGGGCAATGCCAGCACAAATGTGATGAATTTAGCGGTACGGTCAGACATGTTTTCTGTTCGCAAGCAGACTTATGCTTATCGTTGCCATCGCCAGCAACAAGCCGCAGGCCATCAAGGCCGAAAAATGCATGGAACCGAACGATGCCTCGCCGATTTCGCGGCCGATGCGCGCGGTCAGTGTTTGCGCCGGAACCAGTAGATTGTAAAACGGCTGGGGAATACGATCCATCGAGCCGACGACCAGCATCACCGCCATTGTTTCGCCAAAAGCACGGCCCAGCGCCAGTAAAATACCCGAACGAATGCCCGGCCATGCCTGCGGCAGCAGAATGCGCCACAATCGCGTATGCCAATCCATACCAAGATTCAGACCCGCTTCGCGCTGGCTAATCTGCACTTCGTGCAAAGCATCCTGCGCCATGACCATGATGGTCGGCAGAATCATCAGCGATAGCAGC
>JAJRWP010000108.1 GCA_021545645.1 Zetaproteobacteria bacterium
ACTGATCGCTAAACCACGCCCAATTGGCTTCGAAATGAAAGCCCTCATCATCGGGCATGCCGAGCATCCATTCACCGAATTCATGGGTAAAATAAAAAATCGGCGGCATGGTCAGCGGATTGGTAATCCACACCAATGCCACCGATATGGGAATATTGACCCGAAAAAAAACAGCCATCGCCGCCGCAATAACCATTTGGAACGGCAGCGGAATAAAAGCGCATAAAATACCGATAAAAAACGCCCCGGCGACCGAATGCCGATTAAGATGCCAGAGCGCCGGATTGTGCAGGCAGGTTCCGAAAAAACGTAAACACTTTTGCTCACGGATTTTCCTGTGGTCCGGCATGTAGCGTTGGATAAACTTTCGCGGCATCGTTGTATCATGCAACGCTCGAACCCATCAGGCAATCACCGATTGCAAAAAGCCCCAGAAATATCCTCAATCCATGCGCGGAAATACCGGCGCAGGCTTGCCACAAACATGCCCTTCGGACAACAAACCCCAACCGCCAGAATCGGCCAGCGATAAGCTCTCAACACGAATATCCGCATTCATAATCTGTGCCAGCATCAACGAACATTTCTTCGGCATAAACGGCGAAAGCTGCAACACAATCAGGCGCAAGGATTCAATCAGATGATACAACACCGTCGCCAAACGCAGATGATCGCCCTGCTTGAACAGCGCCCACGGCGCATTTTCCTCGACATAACGATTGCCATGCCGAACCACCGCATGAATTTTCTCCAGCGCCTCGTGAAACGCCTGCCGCTGCATCGCTGCATCGACATCGCGCTGCATCGCCTCGACAGCCGCCACCAGAGACCGGTCTATTTCCTGTTCACTGCCGATGGCCGCCAGCGCACCATCCTGATATTTGTGCAACATGGAAAGCGAACGGTTGAGCAGATTGCCCATATCGTTAGCCAATTCGGTGTTATAACGCTGCTTGAGGGCGGAAAAAGAGAAATCGCCGTCTTGTCCGAAAGGCACTTCGCGCAGCAGAAAATAACGGATGGTATCGGCATCGTATGTCTCAAGCAGCTTATCCAGTTGCAAGGCATTGCCCTTGGATTTGCTCATTTTCGCACCTTCCACAGTCCACCAGCCGTGCGCAAAAATACGCTTGGGCAACGGCAACCCGGCGGCCATCAGCATGCACGGCCAATACACGGCATGAAAACGTAAAATATCCTTGCCAATCAAATGCACATCGGCTGGCCACTGCGCTGAAACATCGTCGGGAAATCCGGCCGCAGTCAAATAGTTGGTCAGCGCATCGATCCACACATAAATCACATGTTTCTCATCGCCGGGAACCGGAATCCCCCACGAAAACGTGGTACGCGACACCGATAAATCGCGCAGGCCGCCTTCGACAAAACGCAACACCTCGTTACGCCGCGATTCCGGCCCGATGAAATCGGGATGGGCATGGATATGGTCGAGCAATTTCTGCTGATAATCGCCAAGCCGGAAGAAATACGATTCTTCTTTCACTTGTTCGACTGCACGGGTGCAATCCGGACAGACTTTATCCTCCCAGCGCCCGGCATCTTTGAGCTGCGTGCCGGTCCAATAGGTCTCGCAAGGCACGCAATACCAATCCTCGTAAAAACCCTTATAGATAGCGCCTGCTTTATCCAAACGCTGCCACATTGCGGTCACTGCTTTTTTGTGCCGCGCCTCGGTGGTGCGAATAAAATCATCATTGGAGATTTCCAGCGACGGCCACAAGCTGCGATAACGCTCGACCACGGCATCGGCCAGTTCAATGGATTGAATGCCGCGCGCCTCGGCCGCCTGCTCCACCTTTTGCCCGTGTTCATCGACCCCGGTGAGGAAAAACACATCGCCCCCGGACATACGGTAATGCCGCGCCAGCACATCGGCGGCAATCGTTGTATAGGCATGGCCGATATGCGGTTCATCGTTCACATAATAAATCGGCGTCGTTACATAATAACTTTGCATATTCGCTTTTACTCCTGCAAAAAATCAGGCGGCTTGTTTAAGTTCGCGCAAGGCTATACGCAGAGACAGCATGTGCGCCAGCAATGTCGGTGCCGGGCGCAATGTGCGCCGCCGCACCTCCGTCGGCCATGCCGCCAAATCGCACGCCGCATCCAGCAGCGCATCAATATGCGTCATGGAAGCCCCCCGCTGGTCCAACAATCGCTGCTCAATCAAATCGCTAACAACATCGACAATCAACGCATGCGGTATCTTGGCAACATGACGGTTGATCCACTGCTGCACCTGCCCAATATCGAATACCTCGATATGAGCAAGCATCGTCTGCCATGCCAGCAAGGCATCCGCCACCTCCATATCGGCCAATGCCGCCACTTTGCCCGGTTGCCCGGCGGCAAGACATAGCGCCAACGGCATCGCTTGCGGCGGCACTTGCATATCCGTCAAAATCGTCTGCATCGCATCGTCGGGTAAGGGCGAAAGGTATTGCAACAGGCAACGCGAGCGCACCGTCGCCGGTAAGCTAAGCACATCCTCGCAAACCAACAGCAGCAAACTTCCCGCTGCCGGTTCTTCCAACATTTTAAGCAGCGCATTGGCGGTTTGCACATTCATGTGCCCGGCCTCGCCAATCAAGGCAACGCGGCGCACCGATTCAGAGCCGCTCAGCGAAAGAAACCCAAGCAAATTGCGCACCTGCTCAATTTTCACATCCCGGTTCAGTCGCTTTGTTTTTTCATTCCATTCGCGCTCAAGCAACATAAAATCGGGATGACTGCCCGCCGCCGTCATCCGGCAATCGTGACATTCGCCGCAGGCCGGACGGGATACGCCCGCCACCCGATTCTCTTTGCAAAGATAGGCCCGCGCCATCGCCTGCGCCGTCGCCCGCTTGCCGATACCCTCCTGGCCGTGCAACAGCCATGCATGATGCAATGTTCCCGTTTCCATTTGCTGCTGAAAACGCTGGATAACGGCATCGTGCCCAAGCACTTCACTCACGAAAAAACACCTTTAAGAACATCGCGTACCTGCTGCTGCACCGTTTCGGCATCCGTAGCGGCATCAATTCTGCGCCAACGCGCCGGTTCCGCCTCAAACATCGCCGTAAAAGCATCGCAAACACGTTGATGGAAGCTTTGCTGTTCTTCATCAAGACGGCTTGCTGTTTCGCCGCCTGCCACGCGGCTGCGCATGCGGATCAGTGCATCGCTGACCGGCAAATCGAACCACAAGGTCAAGGCTGGAGATACGCCCAATTCGGCTGTTTTCAGTAATTGTTCCAACACCTGCGCGTCCAGCGCCCGCCCGGCCAGTTGGTAGGCGCGCGTGGAATCGCTAAAACGGTCGCAAAGCACCACCGCACCGCGTTGCAATGCCGGTTGAATCACCTCGCGCACATGCTGCGTCCGGTCGGCCAGAAACAGCAGCAATTCGGTTTCCGGCTGCGGAATATGCTCGCCGCTGAGCAACAGGCTGCGAATCTCCGCACCCAATGCAGTGTCGCCCGGCTCGAAGGTTTCCACAACCTGCAAACCCTTCTCGCGCAGCCAAGCTGCGGTCAATTTGCGCTGTGTCGTCTTGCCGCAACCGTCGATGCCTTCAAAGCTGATAAAATGTCCGCTCATACCGATCCTCTACACGTTCTTTCCGGTTGATAAGCATAGCGGCCAAGCACCTCAAGCTCCAGTTCGTCGGGCAGCGAAGCCAACCATGCATCCAATTGCTGCTGCTGGGCGCGTGTACTCCAAAGCTCGTGTTCGCCGGGACCACCGCCCTGACTGCGCAAGGTCGCCAAGCCTTCTTCGCCGCATAATATGCCTTGAAAACGCACCACCGAACGATTCGGCAAGCGCACGCGCACAATCCATGTATCGAAATCGCTCACCGGCTGCGTTCCACCTGCATCCAGTGCCGCACATTGCGGTTGTGTTCTTCCAATGTAGCGGCAAACGCATGCCCACCGCTGCCATCGGCGACAAAATACAAATAATCCACGTCCGCCGGATGCGCCGCCGCACGCAGGCTGGCCTTGCCCGGATTGCAAATCGGCGTCGGCGGCAGCCCCTTGCGCGTGTATGTATTCCACGCCGTATCGCGTTTCAGATCGCGTTTGCGGATATTGCCGGAAAACGCATGATCCTCGCGCCACAAGCCGTAAATCACCGTCGGATCCATCTGCAAAGCCATGTTGCGCTGCAAACGATTGCGTATCACTGCGGCAATGATTGGCCGCTCCGCATCGAGAGCCGTTTCCTTTTCGACAATCGACGCAACAATGCGTAAATCCCGCGCATTGAGGCCATCGGCAAGCAAGGATTGAATTTCACGCGTCTGCGCGCGCAACATATCAATCAAAATGCGCTCGGCATTCACCGGTTTACGGTAGCTATAGGTTTCCGGCAGCAGCAAACCTTCGCCGTCGCGTCCGCCCCCCTCTCCCCCACCTAAAACACCTTGATAGGCCTGCGTCCACATGTTCACCGGCGTACCGGTATGCTTGGCCAGCAATGCCAATATTTCATCACTGCGCAAACCTTCCGGTACTGTCAGCCGGTGTAATACCACATCGCCGCGCCGCAAACGCTCCAACAGCGCAAGCAGGTTCGCTGCCTCAGAAAAACGGTATTCGCCGCTCTGCAAATCCAGCGCCTCGCCGCGCAAACGCGCCAAGATGCGAAACATCAGTGCCGAACGAATTACCCCGTTTTGCTCAAGTTTTTGTGCAATCGCCTGTGTCGATGCGCCGGGGGCAATCACCAACAGCTGCGCAGTGGCGGGTTTAAACGGCGACAAAAACTGAAATGCAAAAAAACCACCAATGCCGATGAGCAACAAGGCGACAGTTAAGAAAAATGCTTTTTTCAAATGCATAACGACTCCGGCACGCCCGTTTCTCCGGCGAATACTGCCAATAATTCGTCGAAACAAGCGCCATTCGTCGCCAGTCTGCGCCCGTTCACAGAAGCGACTGCGCGCACAAAACAAACGCTGTTACAAATCGCCAGCGCATCGCAAACCGCCAGCCAATCCAGCGGACAAGATGCCAATTCGATGCGCCCGGCATCAAGCAATGCGCCGCGAATCACGCCGGGCAATACCGCATCCGTATCCGGCGATAACCAACGGCCATGCACATGCAGCAAAATATTCGCCGTTTCCATGGCCAATACCTCGCCGTCGCCGGTAAACAACGCCTGCTCATCCTCGCCGAGCAAGCCGCTGTGCCGTGCCTGATGCAACAAACGAATAGTCGCCGCGTAATCGGCGGTGAATTTAGCGTTGCGCGCCATGCCGCCGAACGGCCACGGCAAGCTGCGCAAATGAATCGCTTGCACCGGCTGCCGATACGGCCATGCCTGCACATGCACTTGCGGCTGGCGGCTATTTTCCGACAACAGACCGCGCGACGCATGCCCGCCGCTCACTGTTAAACGCAGCAGAACATCATCATTGGTTTTTTTAGCAGCTTGTAAATCTCCGGCTGCTTGCAAACAACGCGACAATAAATCATCCGGGCAAATCAAGCCGAACTGCGCCAAACCCCTGCTTAAGCGCGCCTCGTGTACCGACCAGCGAAAAATCGCGCCACGCACAACACGCACCGTCTCAAAACAGGCCTCGGCATACAATAAACCGCGATCCAATGAGTTCTCGAAATGAGCATGTTCGGAAATATTCGCCTCCGCATAAGCGCATTGTTACTTTCAAGCCAAGCCATCGCATGCTATAAGCTCGCATGCCGCATTCATACCTCGACACATACATTGATGCCATCGAACATGCCCGTGTTTACGATATCGCCCGCGAAACGCCGCTGGAAGCAGCGCCGCAACTGTCGGCCAAGCTGCGTAACGAGGTGCTGCTCAAACGCGAGGACATGCAACCCGTATTCTCCTTCAAACTGCGCGGAGCCTACAACAAAATCGCCCAAATGAGCGATGCCGAATGCGCGCACGGGGTTATTTGTGCCTCGGCTGGCAATCACGCGCAAGGCGTGGCCATGAGCGCCAGCAAACGCGGCTGCAAAGCGGTGATTGTCATGCCGCGCACCACCCCGGATATCAAAGTACACGCCGTGCGCACGCTCGGTGCGGAAGTGGTATTGCAAGGCGATTCGTATTCCGATGCATCCTTGCATGCGCGTAAATTATGCGCGGAAAACGGCATGCATTTTGTGCACCCCTACGACGATCCGCTGGTGATTGCCGGTCAGGGTACGATTGCCGAAGAAATGCTGCGCCAAACACCGCGCGATATGGATGCTGTGTTTGTACCCATCGGCGGCGGCGGTCTGATTGCCGGTATGGCTGTTTATTTGAAACATTATTCGCCGAATACGCGCATCATCGGCGTCGAGCCGGTGGATTCCGCAGCCATGCACGATTCGATTGCCGCAGACGAACGTATTGTGCTCGAACAGGTGGGGATTTTTGCCGACGGCGTTGCCGTTAAGCAGGTCGGCGAACACAGCTTCGATCTGGTGCGCCGTTTTGTGGATGAAATCATTCTTGTCGATACCGATGAAATCTGCGCCGCCATCAAGGATATTTTCGACGACAACCGCTCGATTGTCGAACCGGCAGGTGCTTTAGGCGTCGCTGGCATGAAAAAATACGTGCAGCGCGAAGCTGTGCAAGGACAACTCTTGGCCTGCATCAACAGCGGCGCAAACATGAATTTCGACCGCATGCGCCATGTCGCCGAACGCACCGAAATGGGTGAAAAACGCGAAGCTGTTTTCGCCGTAACCATTCCCGAAAAACCGGGCTCGTTTCTCACTTTCTGCCGGATTATGGGCGACCGCAGCATCACCGAATTCAATTACCGGCTGTCCGGGCGCGGCAAAGCGCATGTGTTTGTCGGTGCGGCCATCCATGATGGCGGAGAAATGCAGCAACTGGAGCAGAGCTTGCGCGACAACGGTTACCCGGTGATCAATCTGATGGATAACGAACTGGCCAAACTGCATATCCGCCACATGGTCGGCGGGCGCAGCGACTTGGTACACGATGAAGTGTTGTTCCGTTTCGAATTTCCGGAACGCCCCGGCGCGCTGCTCGACTTTCTCAGTCAATCCGCCGGACGCTGGAATATCTCGTTGTTTCATTACCGCAACCACGGCGCTGCGTTTGGCCGCGTACTGGTCGGCCTAGAGGTTCCGTCCGACGAGCGCGATGACCTGCACCTTTTTTTCGAAGATCTCGGTTTTAACTACGTCGATGAAACCGATAATCCCGCCTATCACATTTTTTTGTAGATTTGTTTGCAGAATGCTTAACACTTATCCATCTGATTGCACTGCCAAACTGCGCTTCAGCAGATAAAACGCATGCAGCACAGTTTGACTGCGCACCGCCGCCCGTGAACCGGAAAAATGGAAACATTCTGAATACATCCCGCCATCCGGCAGCGCAATAGCAATCCAAACCGTGCCTAGCGGTTTATCTTCACTCGCACCGCCCGGTCCGGCAATGCCGCTGACCGCAACACAGGCATGCTGTTTATCGCCGCCGCCCTTGGCCATCGCCTCCACCACTTCGCGGCTTACTGCGCCGTGTTTTTCGATCAGGCGTTTAGAGACACCGAGCAGCCGATGCTTGGCGTCATTGCTGTAAGTCACCCAAGCCCCGTCCAATATCTCGGAAGAACCGGGCAAACGGCTGAACCGTTCGGCCATGCCGCCCGCCGTGCACGATTCGGCGAAACGCAGCTGCAAACCACGTGCTTTCAATGCCTGCATCAGAGCTTCTTCGGGCAAATAACCGCCGTCGTTCAACAACAATGCGCTGGTTTGCGACGCTGCGAAAGAACAGGACATGCCTATTTCCAGCGCACAGGAACCAGCATCGTCGAGCTGCACATGCATCGGCAACAACGGCTGACTGTCATTCAGCTTTTTTAGCCAAATGGAACGACCATAGGCGATATCGCCCAGCGGCAATAAAAGCACCCGCGACGGGCCGGGATTATTGCTAAAACACCATGCCCGGCGCTGCGGATTATCCAGTGCAAACGACGGCACGCCAAGCAGTCCGCACTGGCCGTTTTCCTCAACCTGCATACGTTTCCCGAAATGCAGGGCCACGCGCATCAATTCGGATTCGCTGGCAAAAAACACATACCAATCCGCCGCCCGCTTCCAAGCCTCCTGCTCCAACATACACAAATCGACGGCATGCATACCTGCGGAAAATAGCCATGCCTTCAGCCAGCCCGGTGTGATGCCGGAGGCGACCAATTGTGCCAATCCTGCTTCGCTGAGCACCAGTTGCGCGCGTGCGCCGCCTTTATTCATGCGATATAAACAACATATACGACATAAAGCGCATACCCCGCCATAAGACTTAACGCGGCAAACAACCCGGCCAATAAATCGTCGGCATGAATGGACCACCATGCAGGGCCGATGTGTTCAACGCGCCGTATCAGCCACGGTTTCCAAATATCGAAAAGCCGAAATGCGGCAAAAGCCAAGCCGAAATACAACCACGACTGACCGGCAAACCATAAAAACAGAAGTAAGGTGAGCCACTGCCCCAGCCACTCGTCGATCACCACCCAGCCCGGATCCTTATCCGCCGATGCCGGTAATGCGATATAGGTGGACCAACAAGCAAGCGGAAGCAGCAACAGCCACATCACAAACAACAGATTCAAACTATGCACATCGACAAGCCAATAACCGACAACAAGTGCGGCCAAACTACCGGCAGTACCGGGCGCAAACGGAACCCATCCGCTGCCGAATCCGGCGGCAACAAAACGCGCAAAGCTAAGCAAAACACACCTGCTCAAGAAAAATGATCATAGCCCCGCCGTATCATATTGATGTTTTTTCCGTCCAGCGTCGCCTTGACCCCTGAGCCCGGCGTGCAACGTCCGATGCGCGTCGCCAGCGCCGTTAAATGCTCGCGCAGATTTTCAGATGCCGTAAATAGCAACGCATAATCCTCACCACCGGACAGCAATAATTCTAGTGCTTCATTGCGCGATAAAAATGCGCAGAGTGCAAAAAAACCGGGAACTTTTTCCACTGCAATCTCAATTCCCACAACGGAAGCCGCCGCCACATGCCCGGCATCGGCCAGCAAACCGTCGCTGACATCAATGCAACAGCACACACCGATTTCTCTTAGTTGAATACCCGCATCCAACTGCGGTGTTATTTCCCGAAACGCCCTGATACCTTCTTGCGAACGATTCCCTTGCTGCCATTGCTGCAATGCATAGGCCGCCAATCCCGCATGCCCGCATAACCACACATCGTCGCCGACACATGCCGCATCGCGGCGCATCGCTTTTCCTTTGGGTAACATACCAGCCACGGTAACGGACAGACTGTTGATTTCTGCATGTACGGTATCGCCGCCGGCCAATTCAATATCACGATCTGCCAATGCCATCGCAATACCTGCGCCCATCTGTTCGGCGGATTGCGCATCCGCAACAGCAGCGCAACACCACAGCCAGCAAGCCTCTGCGCCCATCGCTGCCAAATCGGAAAGTGCTGCATTCACTGCCCGGCAAGCGGCATCGGCAAGTGGAAAATCATGCGGCCAATGCACCCCGGCCATCGACATATCGCTGCTGACAACCAAATCGCAAGCGGCAGGCAGGGTATGCACCGAGGCATCGTCACCGTTACTGAGGCGTGTTGAAGGATGGATAAAAGGAGCTTTGCGTCGAAACGCCTGCCGAATCAGCTCAAATTCATGCATCGGCATATCCGTCTTAATTAACGCTTGGCCGCAGCGAATTCCTGCTTGCGTAAATTCTTCGACAACGCATCCAGCACACCATTAACAAATGCGCGGCCCGGCTCGTCGGCATAGGCTTTGGTCAATTCCAGCGCTTCGTTGATAATCACCCGGTAGGGAATTTCCAGACGATTCATCATCTCCCAAATGGCAATACGCAGCACATTATGCTCAATATGCGCAATGCTTCGCAGGCTGCGCCCGCGTACCGCGCCCTCAATAGCCGTATCGATCTCGGCCACTTGTTCGACCACCCCATGCACAGTTTCGCGCAAATAGACGGCATCCTGATCTTCGCGGTCCGATTCATCGATGCGTCCGGCCAGCAATGCCGGAATCGCCGCCCCATCCTGCCCGGCACTGTGCCATGCATAGAGAATTTCCAGCGCCGATTGCCGTGCTTTATGTCGATTGGCCAATCAAACCTCCCATTGGCGCAACAGCATGGCGATTTCCACTGCCGTCAGCGCCGCTTCCGCACCCTTATGCCCGTGCGCACCACCAATGCGCGCCTCGGCCTGCGCCTGCGTATCCACCGTCAAAACGCCGTTACCGATAGCAATATCGCCGCGCATGGCAATATCGGCAATCATATCCATAGCAATGCGGCAAACATGATCGAAATGCGCCGTATCGCCGCGAATCACACAACCGAGGCAAACCAGCGCATCGAATTGCCCGGAATCGGCCATACGCGCGGCCAACGTACCGATTTCCAATGCCCCCGGCACATGCACGACGTGCAAATCGCTTTCTACCGCACCATTTTCAAACAAAGCCTGCTTAGCTCCGGCGAGCAGCGCTTCGGTAATATCTTCGTTAAAACGGCTGACAATCAGACCGATGCGCATGCCCGTGGCATCCACATTTCCGGATAATTGCGGTGCATCCAGACTCATTCGGACTCCTTGTTCATATTCAGTAAATGACCCATTTTATCGCGTTTGGTGGTTAAATAAGCAATATTGTCCTCGTGCGCCGAAGTTTCCAACTGCACGCGCTCGCAAACCTCCAGACCATAACCGTCCAATGCGACGATTTTCTTCGGGTTGTTGGTCAATAAATTCAGCTTGCGCAGGCCCAAATCACGCAAAATCTGTGCGCCGATACCGTAATCGCGCAAATCGGCACGAAAACCGAGTTTCTTATTGGCATCGACCGTATCATGCCCGGCATCCTGCAAATTATAGGCTTTCAGCTTGTTAAACAGGCCGATTCCGCGCCCTTCCTGACGCAAATACAAAATCACCCCGCAACCGGCTGCCGCTACCTGGCGCATTGCTGCATGCAATTGCGAACCGCAATCGCAGCGCCGCGAAGTGAACACATCGCCGGTTAAACATTCGGAATGCACGCGCACCAAGCACGGCGTATCGCCGTCCGGCTCGCCCATGACCAGCGCCACATGTTCCGCCTGATCGACGGCGTTGGAAAAACCGATCATTTTGAAATCGCCGAATTCGGTGGGCAGGCGCACCTCCACCTCACGTTTAACCAGCGAATCGAATTTCAGGCGATGGCGAATAATATCGGCAATACAGCCGACTTTAAGGCCGTGCTGACGGGCGAAAGTTTTGAGTTCCGGCATGCGCGCCATGCTGCCATCTTCGTTCATGATTTCGCAGATGACCGCCGCCGATTTCAAGCCTGCCAAGCGCGACAAATCAATGCTCGCCTCGGTATGTCCGGCGCGCACCAGCACCCCGCCAGATTTGGCCACCAACGGGAAAATATGCCCCGGACTGACCACATCGTCCGGCCCCGAATCCGCATCGGAAGCCACACGAATCGTCTGCGCCCGGTCAAATGCGGAAATACCGGTGGTTACCCCTTCGGCCGCTTCGATGGACACGGTAAATGCCGATTTAAACTTGGCATTGGAATCCTGAACCATCAACGGAATACGCAACTGATGAATTTGCTCCTCGGTCAACGCCAAGCAAATCAAGCCGCGCGCATGCGTGGCCATGAAATTGACCGCTTCCGGGGTTATCCATTCTGCGGCCATGACCAAATCGCCTTCGTTCTCGCGATCCTCGTCGTCGGCCAACACAATCATGCGCCCGGCGCGCAATTCTTCGATCAGTTCTTCGCAACTCGCCCAGCTAATATCGTTTCTTCTCCTGTGGTTTTTTCTGTCTTGCCCATCAGCCGTTCCACATAACGACCCAGCAAATCGGTTTCGATATTCACCCGATCACCGATATTCAGTGCTCCCAAATTGGTGTGCGCCAGCGTATGCGGAATCAGATTCACGGTAAAGTCGCAATCATCGGCTTCGTTGACCGTCAAACTCACGCCGTTCACCGCCACCGAACCTTTATGCACCACATAATGCACAAGTGCTGCCGGTAGCGAAAAACGCATCACCCGATGTTCGCCTATCATGTCCATTTCTTCCAAGCGCCCGATACCGTCGATATGCCCACTGACCAAATGTCCACCCAAGGCATCGCCCATGCGCAGCGCAGGCTCCAGATTGACCTTCTGGCCTTCAGAAACAGCATCGAACGTCGTCAAATCAAGGGTTTCCTGCGATAACGTGACATCGAAAACCCCCGCATCAAGACGGGTCGCAGTCAGGCAGCAACCATCGACGGCAATCGAATCGCCAAGCTGCCAAACGGACGTATCCAAAGCCGTGGCAATGCTGAAATGGGTTTGCGCCTTTTCCCGCGCAACAGACGCGATGCGCCCTACATCTTGAATAATACCGGTAAACATGTCGGCGCAGTCTATCCATGATGCAGCCGCGATGCACCCGCTCTGACATGGGGTGTTCTTTTACATCTCGCCACGTCTTCTCGGAAACCTGTAAGCAATTTGACTTAAGGGGTTGACTGAAAGAATGGCCTTAAGGCGAATTGCTTTCGCGAGCCTCTTCAATCAGCCACGCCCTGAATGCGGCCATTTCCTTGCTTTCTTTACGGCTGATCGGCCAGACCAGATAATAGGCGCTGGTGGTCGGCAGGGTTTGCGCAAAGGGTTGCATAAGCCGCCCGTCTTTTAGTTCTTCCTGCACCAAAAGCGGATCGATAATGGCCACGCCGAGGCCGCGAATGGCCGCAGCAATGGCAAAATTGCGTGTTTCGAATTGCTGCTGCTGGCGGGGTTTGAGACTGCCGAGCTTGGCTGCCGTCAGCCACATTCGCCAATCATCGGGGCGCAGTTTTGAGTGCAGAAGCGTGTGTTTAGCCAAGTCGGCGGGTTGATTCAGCGGCGCGTCATTGGTTGGCAGATCGGGGCTGCACACCGGGGTGAATTGCTCGTCCAGCAAACGCAAGACCTTGGTTCCGGGCCACAAGCCCTGCCCGGAACGAATCGCGCAATCGACATCCTCCTGCTCGAAATCGACAAGTTCGATGCCGGTACTCATGCGCACCTCAATATCCGGGTGCTGTTGCTGAAAACGATACAGGCGCGGAATAAACCAGCGCATGGCGAAGGTGGACAGCATGCTGACGGTGATAGCCCTAGGATGTGTTGTGGGGCGAATGCTGTGAATTGCATCGCTCAATTGCGTAAAAGCAGCGGCGATTTGCGGGTGCAGGGTTTTGCCGATTCGGGTTAAGCGAAGTCCCTGCCGCTGGCGGATGAATAATTTAACGCCCAATTGCTCTTCCAAATGGCGGATTTGATGGCTGAGCGCGGAAGCAGTGACAAAAAGCTCGGCGGCGGCGATGCGCAGATTCAGATGCGAACCGGCCACGGCAAACGCGCGCAAGGCATTTAAGGAAGGCAGTTGGGAGGCCTTGGACTTGTCTGTATCAGACATGAGAAAAACTCAACATAACGAAAGAATATATCCTTTTATTTGTTTGTGCATTAACTTTATATTGCGCATCTCTATTGAGAATTATTTTGAGTTATATTTCGATTTTTCTGATTTTATTTGCATGGGAGCCTGCGATGGGCAAAACACTGTTTGACAAAGTATGGGCGCAACACGTCGTGAAAACCAACGACGATGGTTCGACCTTGTTATATATCGACCGGCATTTGGTGCACGAAGTGACCAGTCCGCAAGCCTTCGAGGGCTTGCGTTTGACGGGCCGCAAACCGTGGCGTGTCAATGCTGCAGTGGCCACCCCCGATCACAATGTTCCGACAACGGACCGGGCTAAGGGAATTACCGACCCTGTGTCACGCACACAAGTCGAGGCGCTGGACAGCAATTGCCGCGATTTCGGCATCACCGAATTTGGCCTAGACGATATTCGCCAAGGCATTGTGCATGTGGTCGGCCCGGAACAAGGCTTGGTTTTACCGGGCATGACGGTGGTGTGCGGCGATTCGCACACCTCCACGCACGGCGCATTCGGGGCCATTGCCATGGGTATCGGTACATCCGAGGTCGAGCATGTGTTGGCCACCCAATGTTTGATTCAGAAAAAACCGAAAAGCATGCGTATTCGCGTGGACGGTGATTTACCGACGGGCATCACCGGCAAGGACGTGGCGCTGTATATTATCGGCAAGATCGGCACAGCAGGCGGCACAGGTTACGCCATCGAATTCGCCGGTTCGGCGATTCGCCAGTTATCCATGGAAAGCCGTATGAGCCTGTGCAATATGACCATCGAAGCAGGTGCGCGTTGCGGCATGATTGCGGTCGATGATGTGACCTTGGACTATGTAAAAAACCGTCCGTATTCGCCAACCGGTGAGACCTTGCAACAAGCCGAAGCTGCTTGGCGCGAATTGCATTCGGATGACGATGCAGTATTCGATTCGGAGATGCGCTTTGCTGCCGCCGATATTGCGCCGCAGGTTAGTTGGGGTACAAGCCCGGAAATGGTGCAATCGGTGACTTCTGCGGTTCCGCATCTGGCCGATGCCAAAGATGCCGTACAACAAGAGGGTTGGCAGCATGCACTGGCTTATATGGATTTACAGGCAGGCACGAAAATCACCGATATTGCCGTCGATAAAGTGTTTATCGGCTCTTGTACCAACGGACGGATTGAAGATTTCCGTGCAGCGGCAGCGATTGTTAAAGGCCATAAGGTTGCGGCAAGCATTACCTTGGCGATGGTGGTTCCGGGTTCCGGACTGGTTAAAAAACAGGCCGAAGAAGAGGGACTGGATGTGATTTTCCGCGCTGCCGGATTTGAGTGGCGGGAGCCGGGTTGTTCGATGTGTTTGGCCATGAATGCAGATCGTTTAGCACCGGGAGAGCGTTGCGCTTCGACCAGCAATCGCAATTTCGAAGGTCGCCAAGGCATGGGCGGACGCACGCATTTGGTCAGTCCGGCAATGGCCGCAGCAGCGGCAATTAAAGGGCATTTTGTCGATGTCCGCGATTGGGCATAAGTAAAAACCGGAGATAGGAGAAAGATATGCAGCCGTTTACCACATTAAAAGGCCTCGTCGCACCGATGGATCGCGCCAATGTCGATACCGATGCGATTATTCCCAAGCAATTCCTGAAATCTATCAAACGCACCGGCTACGGGCCGTATTTGTTTGATGAATGGCGTTATCAAGACCAAGGCGAGCCGGGTATGGATTGCACAAACCGTCCGATAAAAAGCGATTTTGTACTTAATCGGCCGCGTTATCAGGGTGCATCTATTCTGCTGGCGCGCGAGAACTTCGGCTGCGGTTCGTCGCGCGAGCATGCGCCTTGGGCGCTGCTGGATTACGGTTTTCGCTGCATTATTGCCCCGTCTTTTGCGGATATTTTTTACAATAACTGCTTCAAAAACGGCATTTTACCGATTGTGCTGACCAGTGATGCAATGGATGCCCTGTTCAAGGCTTGCCAGGCCGAACAGGGCTACAAGCTGAAGATTGATTTGGCGGCGCAGACGGTGACAACGCCGACAAACGAGGTTCTGAATTTCGATGTCGATGCTTTTCGCAAGCACTGCCTGCTCAACGGTCTCGACGATATTGCTTTGACCTTGGAGCATGCTGACGACATTCATGCCTACGAGGAAAAACGGCGCAACGAAGCACCGTGGCTTGCTTTATAATCTTCGATTCTGTGCGTCCGGCAACAGACGCGAATTCTTCGCTCAGGGGGAGCAATTCCCCGGTGACAGACGCAGCACTTTGGCTATGATGCCAGTTCAATATTTTATCTGTGGAGATAAATCATGCGTACAACAATGAAATACGGTTTTTCTTTGATTTTGCTGATGGCCTTGGCCGCTTGTGCCACCGCGCCTAACGATCCGTATGCACAAACCAAACAAAAAGCGGCAGCCGGCGCGGCACTGGGCGCATTGGCTGGTGCGGTGATCGGTTATCAGGGCGATCATTCGGGTGGCGCTTTGAAAGGCGCTTTGCTTGGCGCAGCGGCAGGTGGCGCTGTCGGTGCTGGCGTTGGCCGTTATATGGATAAGCAGCAGGCCGAATTCGAGCAACGGCTGGTCTCTGAGCAGCGCGCGCACCAGATTGAAATCGAGCGCCTGCGCAACGAGAACCTGAAAATCACCATGAGCAGCGAGGTCTCGTTCGATTTGGATTCGGCACAGATTAAATCAGCGTTTGCCCAATCGCTGGATAAGGTTGCCGATATTCTCAACCGCTACCCGCGCACCTCAATCAAAATCATCGGACACACCGACGATTCTGGTTCTGCATCCTACAATCAGAATCTATCCGAGCAGCGGGCACGTTCGGTGGCCTATTATCTCGAAGATCAGGGCGTCAGTGGCAGCCGAATCCGCACCGAAGGACGTGGTGAAGATCAGCCGCGTGCCAGCAATGCCAGTGCGGCGGGTAGGCAGTTGAATCGCCGCGTGGAAATGCTCATCGTACCGGATAAAGATATTCAATAATCCCCTTGCCAGCTATAGAACGGCCCGGTCGGACATGTTGTTCCTGCCGGGCCTTTTTTTGGCTTTTTCGTATTTTCTTTGCAAACAAAAGCTCGCCTGCCGCCAGTGAACGGCATGTAATATTCTATTGCATGAACTATACTAACGATAACTGAATCAGCAGGAGGTGATGGCAATGCGCAAAATATGGATGCTTTCTATAGCAATGTTGATAGGGGCAACACCTTCAATGGCTGGCGACAAGGGATTAATGGGCGCATTGCTCGGTGCGGGCGCGGGCGCGGCTATCGGACATGCAGCGGACCGCAGCGGCGGATCGGGTAAAGGTGCGGTGATTGGTGCGCTGGGCGGTTATTTTATCGGCAATCAAATGGATAAAAACGAACAAAAGGCGAAACAAGCCCCCGTACAGTCGAGAACACAACCGGCAACGTATCAAGGCGGTGCACAGTTGGCCGGACGCGATTGCGCTGCAGCGGAGAATTATGTCAGTCGTGCGGCGGGCAGCAGCAATAACGACGACAGGATTTATTTTCTCGAAAAGGCGGTGAAATTATGCCCGGATCATGCGCAAGCGCATAACGATCTCGGTGTGGCGTATTATTCGCGCAACGAACCCCATGACCGGGACCGGGCAAAAAGCGAATTCAACGATGCACTACGCATCAACCCGAACTACAGCGTAGCCCGCGACAATTTGCGTAGCTTGTAACGGAGAAGCTTGAACGGCGCGGCTTTTTAACCGCCACTGCCCGATGAAGAAGGGCCGACTTTGATGATTATACGCGTTTCCAACATGCCGGATTTGATAGAAATCTGGCAACTCCGGTTATCTTTCAAGTAAAACAAATCGATATTCTGATCCTTGTAGGCATTGATAAAACGCCAACCCTGCGACGGCATCTGCTCGCGGAAAAAACCGTTGACGCTATTCGGGTCAATGCGGTGTCCGGTATACACCATCACCCCGATGACTGTGCCCGGTGCTTCGTAAATAAAGCTCTGATCATCTTGGCGGGTAAGCTCGCGCGGAATAGGAATATCGCCGAATTCGGCAATCACCGGCGGCGGAACCGCTTTGCCGTCGCTGCTAACCGCTGCGGTTTCCGGCGAATCTTTGCTGGCTAACGGATTGCTAAAACCATTGGCCGTCACGCAGGAAGCCAACGACACGGCCAGTAAAAGCGCAAGTCCGAATTTGGAAGTGATGTGCATACTTTTTCTCCTCACAATAGCCCTCAAGTTGTTCAAGCCTGTAAGACTGCCGCAAGCGGTGGTTGTCTGACAAGTTATTTGCGTGTTTTTCGGCTTATGCAGCGGTGGCTGCCATCCGTTTTTGGCGGATTTCGGTGCGCAACTGGCCGCAGGCAGCGGAAATGTCGCGCCCACGCGATTGACGAACCACAACAACCTGACTGGCACGGCCAAGAATATCGCGGAAGCTAAGCACACGTTGTGCGCTCGGGCGTTTAAACGCGCTGCCGGGAAAATCATTAAACGGCAGCAGATTGATGGTGCAAGGCAGATCGCGCAGCAGTAAATTCAGGCGATGCGCATCGGCATCGCTATCGTTAACGTCGGCGAGCAGCACATATTCGATAAGAACGCGTTTTTTTCCGGCAGTGGCAAAACGCTGCATCCATTCAAGCACTTCGGCAATCGGCCAGCGGCGGTTAATCGGCATAATACGGTTGCGTGTTGCATCCTCGCTGGCATTCAGCGATAGCGCCAGATTGCAGGGTAAATCATCTTCGATCATGCGTTTAATCCCCGGCACATGCCCGGCGGTTGAAATAGTAATGCGTTTTGGTGCTAAAGCCATGCCCTTGGGATCGCTTGCAATGCGTACAAAGCGGCAAACGGCATCGTAATTATGCATCGGCTCGCCCATGCCCATCAGCACCAGATTACGCGGTTTTTGACCGGTGTATTCTTGCGCGGCAAAAATCTGCCCGACCATTTCCGCTGTACTCAGATTGCGGGTCAGACCGCCGGTTGCAGTCAGGCAGAAGGTGCAGCCGACCGCGCAACCGATTTGCGTCGAAATACACTGCGTTAAACGGCCTTTGCTGGGAATCAGCACGGTTTCGATTTCTTTGCCGTCATTCATGCGCAGCAGCAATTTGAATGTGCCATCCTCGGCCTGCTGGCTGGCGCTGAGTGCGGGATGCATGCGCGTTGTGTGTTCGTTCAGGAAACGATAAAAATCCTGCGGCAGTTCGGGAATCGCTTGCACATCCTGATTGCCGTAACGGAAAATATGCGCGCGCAACGTATCCGCATGCGAGCTTTTAACGCCGCCTTGCGCACACAAAGCAAGCAAATCGTCGTAGCTCATGCCGATGAGCGCGGGACGCGAATCTGTTGCCTGAAAATCAATCATCGCTTAACGCCGAACAATGAAAACGGGCGGCTCTGATAGCAGAACCGCCCGTGTATTCTTTGAAAAACTTGCGAACAGAATATTGAGAAACCGCGTTGTTAAAGGCCGAAAAGCGCTTTTCTGGCGGCAACCTCTTCGGCACTCGGCGGCTCGTGTTCGGTGACTTCGGCAAGAACGAAGGCATCGCGATTGGTATCGCAATCTTCATTCAAAACAATATCGCTGGTGAACACTTCCGGCACGTCTTCTTCGGGATAAATCGCTTCCCACGGGCATTCCGGCTCGCAAACAGCGCAATCAATGCATTCTTCCGGCGAGATATACAGCATATTCGGCGTTTTCTCGGTGATTTCCTTGGGCTGATAGAAACAATCCACCGGGCAGACATCAACGCATGCCGTATCAACACAATCTTTACAAATTTGGGTTACAACAAAGGCCATGTCAACCTCACTTCAATGATTTATGCGCGCAATCTAGCATACTCCTTGCGCCAGCGTCACGCCTTCGCGTGCTTTGCCTGACGCATCCCGATTCCCCATATAAAGAGCCCTAAAAATAAACTGCCGCCCGCCAAGCCCTTCCGCGTATCGCCTTCTTGATTCTGAAAATAACTATCGCCTTATTTGTAGTAGCCTTGAAAAATTAGCGGCTTACTGCATAATCAGTATTAATATACCTGTGGGGACAGATGGAGGGAAAGAATGAATATTATAAATTCTTGGCAAAATACGAATTCTGACCTCCATAGGAAGTATATCGGCAATATATCTATGCACCATGTGCTTGAGGCAACGCTTGAACTGCATGAACATCCCCAATTTGCTTCGCTTCGCTACATTATTGAGGACTACACAGAAGCAACCAACACACCATTTAAACATAAGGATTTAAAGGACTTCAGCAACGTCGTAAACCTACGCTCCAGAACCAAAAGAAACTTAAAAATTGCCATCGTCAGCCGCAATACAGCGGAATCCAGTATTACAGCAATAGATTTTTGTGAATTCATGAGGCAATGCCATTACCAATGCGAAGTTTTTTATACGTTTCCTGATGCCCAAGCATGGGCCACGGCATCTTAAACGTTAAAAATTGGATTCCTCACCCGAAAGCGCAGGAAAATCGCGGATACACACCCTTTTACTAGATTCGCGCACAACCATAAAATCACACCGATTTCGACTTTGATTCCCGATTGAGGCTGTGCCGGAATGGGTGTTTGCGAAACGGATTAGCGCGATGTTGCGCCCGTTTCGTAAATACACGGGCCGGGAATTCACAGCATCAAAGGGCGGCCTTCTTTGCTTCTTTCTTGGCCGCTCAAGAAAGAAGAAGCACCCAACATCTAATAAATGGTTAAACTGCCCCCCTTTTTTCTCGACAGCAACTTACCTTCTTAGGAATTTCTCCATAATTAACGTTGGAAAGCCCTTAATGGTTATATAATTTTGAATTGCGCGTTCGAGCATATCTTTGGATTCTTCTGTGAGATCAGATGTATATGTTTCATTGGCATGGTGCTTCATAGCGTTTCGGGCATGATTGGCCCGAGTTGCCATAACTCTCCCATCTGCCTCCTCGCCATGGAGTATTTTTGTAATCATCTGAAACGCATTCTTCGATTCATCTAGGGCAGTGGGTCGTCCCATAGTTTTACACTGTTTGCCAAGAAGCTCTTCGACAGCTCCAGCAAGAGTTATGATGGAAGATAAGTTGCAATCATTTTCTTCAAACCAGAGTAGTAAAGCAACCTCAAGCTGATCTGTAGCAAGTGTAATTGTGTTATGTTTTTGCACTCCCATTGAGCCACCCTCTATCAACTTTCTTTTACATATTTAATTTATCGACCATTATTTTTCCGACAATGCTGAAAACCTTGAATAAAAAGCCATCACAAACTCTCCCTTGTCTTGTGAAAGCTAATCTCCGGCCATTGTTCTTCGGTGTAATTCAATTTCCACGCATCGGGGGCTAGATAGGCCAGTTGCTCTTCCGAATCGTGGGCCAGATTGGCGGAGAACAGGCGTTCGAATTCCTTGAGTTTGGCGGCATTATCGCAGCTAATCCAGCGCGCCAGCTTGAAATCCGTACCGACATAATCAGCATCGACATTGTATTCCGCCTTTAATCTGGCCACCGCCACATCGAACTGCAACACACCCACCGCGCCGAGCAGATAATCGCCGCTCAAGACGGTCTTGAACACCTGCACCGCGCCCTCTTCGGCCAATTGCATCAAGCCTTTATGCAGCTGCTTGCGGCGCATCGGGTCTTTCAAACGAACACGCCGGAACATTTCCGGGGCGAAATTGGGAATACCGGTGAATTTTAGCGGCTCGCGGCTGGTGAAGGTATCGCCGATGCGAATCGTGCCGTGATTATGGATGCCGATAATATCACCGGCATAAGCTTCATCGACATGCGCCCTGTCCTGCGCCATAAATACGGTGGCATTGGCCAATTTCACATCCTTGCCGATGCGATGATGGCGCACGCTCATGCCCTTCTCGAATTTACCCGAACAAATGCGGAAAAACGCGATGCGGTCACGATGCGCCGGGTCCATATTGGCCTGAATTTTGAACGCAAAGGCGGAAAAATCCGTTTCTTCAGGTTCGACAACACGTTCGGCGGCCTCGCGCGGGCCGGGCGGCGGTGCAAGCTCGACAAAGGCATCGAGCAACTCTTTCACACCGAAATTATTAATCGCGCTGCCAAAAAATACCGGCGTCTGCCCGCCATTTAGAAATTGCGCCATGTCCAGCGGATTGCTGGCTCCGGAAAGCAACTCGATATGCTCGCGCAATTCATCGGCTTGTGCGCCGAGCAATTCATCCAGACGAGGATCGTCCAAATCCTCGATATGCACGTTATCGCTATGCGCGGTGTCCTGCGACGGGGTGAATAAATTGAGTTCCTGCTTGTGTAAATTATACACGCCCTTGAACAATTTCCCCATGCCGATCGGCCACGACATCGGCACGCATTCGATCTGCAATTTATCCTCGATGTCGGCGAGAATATCCAGCGGCTCCAGTCCATCGCGGTCCATTTTGTTGATGAAAGTGACAATCGGCGTATTGCGCATGCGGCAAACACCCATCAGTTTTTCGGTCTGCGCTTCCACGCCCTTGCCCGAATCAATGACCATCATCGCCGAATCGACGGCGGTTAGCACGCGATACGTATCCTCGGAAAAATCCTGATGACCGGGGGTGTCGAGCAGGTTGATTTCGTAATCGTTATTGTCCAGACGGTAATTGAATTTCATCACCGACGAAGCCACCGAAATACCGCGCTCCTGCTCGATTTTCATCCAGTCGGAAGTGGCATGGCGGCTGGCTTTGCGTGCCTTGACCGCTCCGGCCATCTGAATCGCACCGCCGAACAATAATAATTTCTCGGTCAGCGTCGTTTTGCCGGAATCGGGATGTGAAATAATCCCGAAGGTACGTCGTTTTTCGATTTCTGTTGCTAAACTCATGGGCGCTCCACTGATTCAAGGAGCGGCAGTGTAGCGAAAGCCTACCAGTTGGTCAGCAGAATACCGGCCCCGAAGCGGGCATTCAGCCGATTGTATTCAATCAAATTCTCGCCGTAACCGTAAAATGCCTGCGCATAAAGGCTGAAATCGCCATCGGGAACCTTCCAGCTCCAATCGAGTTGCAGCGCGCCCCTGTTGCCGTTGATGCGCAAATTATCGCGCAACATCACATGCAATTTCTGCTTAAATTCGCCATTTTTATCCATATCGCCAAGGGAATAACGTCCGTCGAACTGCCAGAAACCGTAAAAACGGGTAATATCGCGATTGTTGTCAGCCGATTTTTTCTCTGGAACGCGAAACCAGCTGCGTAATGCGCCAACCCAGCGATCATCGTCCGCATCCAATTTTACTTCGCCGTAAATACGGTTCCAACTGCGCGAAAAAGGATCGGAACGGCCATTCGATTGATGATCAACGCCGAGCCGGTAGAGGCTAGTCGTTTGCCCCAAAACACCTTCAGCCAACAGATTGTCTTTTCCTTGCCACTGCACAAATATTTCCGGCTCGAAATTGTTCTCGCGAAATGGCGCGGAAAGCGGCTTGTTGAACAACTGCCAATAGGATTGCTGCGTGTAGGCAAGGCCGACATCGAAATTCTCGCCTTCGTAAACATAACCCTGAAAGCTAATCTGAAATTTCACTTCGTTTTGCAGGTATTGGCTGCCCAGCGTCGGGCCGTAAACGGCATTGAAATTGTTCTGGTTGTTGTAGGAATAGAACAACAAATAGCTCTGCCGATATTGCTTCATGCCTTCGATTATTTTACCGCCCGCCAGCGCATCTTCGACATGGATTAGCACAGCACAAAGCATTGCCGCCAACAGCAATATCCTATTCATTCTTCTCCCCATGCCTTGCTCCCACTAGGCGAAAAGACACTGCATCGCCAGTTTGTGCTATAATTTATAAACGAATAATATGCTCGCGATCCGGGCCTGTGGATAGCAATGTCACTGGTGATTCGCAAATTTCCTCGATGCGTTTTAGCAAGGCCTTGGCATTGGCCGGAATTTGCGCCATCGAAGTGGCCCCGAAGGTGTTGTCGTTCCAACCGGGCAGCGTTTCATACACCGGTGTGCAACCATCCAACATCGCTGCATCGGCTGGAATCGATTCCAGCCTTTTGCCATTGCATTCGTAGGCCACGCACAGTTTGATTTCCGCCAAACCGTCCAACACATCCAATTTGGTCACCGCCAAACCGGTCACCCCACCGATACGCACCGCATGACGCACCACCACCGCATCGAACCAGCCGGTGCGTCGCGGTCGCCCGGTGGTCGCACCGAATTCATGGCCTTTTTCGGCCAAATGCTTGCCAGAGGCATCGTCCATACCGGAATCGTTGTACAATTCGGTGGGAAACGGACCTGCACCGACACGCGTCGTATATGCCTTCACAATACCCAACACGTCATCAACCATATTCGGACCGATGCCCAAACCGGCAAGCGCCGCACCGGCAACGGTGTTCGAGGAAGTGACAAACGGATACGTGCCGTGATCGACATCCAGCATCGCGCCCTGCGCACCCTCGAAAAGAATCGAATCACCGGCTTTGTGGCGTTCGTGCAAAATCAGCGTCACATCATCCATCAGCGGCAGCAAACGTGCGCGGGCAAGCTCCAACACCGCATCGACTTCACTGCGTTGCACTTCCGGCGCATGAAAATATTCACGCAACAGAAAATTGGTCCAATCAATATTCTCATCAATCTTGGCATCCAAGCCATCGCACACCAGATCAATCAGGCGAATGCCGCGCCGCGCTGTTTTATCTTCGTAGGCCGGACCGATACCGCGTCCTGTCGTACCAATTTTCGCTTTGCCTTTGGCGGCTTCGCGCGCCGCATCCAGAGCCCTGTGATAAGGCAAAATAAGCTGACAGCGGTCGGAAATACGCAAGCGCTCATCGACCGGAATTCCGGCAGCCAACAATGTATCCATTTCTTCGACAATGGTTTCCGGCGCAACCACCGTGCCGTTACCAATCAAGCACAGGGTATTATCATGCAAAATACCGGAAGGAACCAAGTGCAATACGGTTTTTTCGCCGCCAATCACCAGCGTATGCCCGGCATTCGGGCCTCCCTGAAAACGCGCCACAATATCGACATCCGGCGTTAATAAATCAACGATTTTGCCCTTGCCTTCGTCGCCCCATTGAATGCCAACCGCTATTGTATTACTCATCGCTTCACCCCTAGCCTTCGACCCGCACACCACTATCCAGCCACGCCCATAAATCGAGCGAAAATCCGGTGGCCGGCATATCCCGACCATGCGCCGCCATCATCGCGTCGTAGCGCCCGCCGTGCAGCAATGCATACGGAACCCCTTGTGCAAACCCGGCGAACACAACACCGCTGTGATACAGAAAACGCGGCATCACCGCTGCATCCACCTGCAGAGCAACGCCGTTCAATTCATTGTCCAATTGCCCGACCACAGCCTGCAAATCAGCCGCTGCAGCATCGAATTCCGCATTGATTTTACCGATTCGTCCGTGCAACCAAGCCGCATCAGCCTTGCCCGACGCCATCACCAGCAAGGCATCGCGGCAACTATCGGCAAGCTTATTATCTTCGGCCAACTTACCGTCTTCAATCAATCCGGCCATATCGTCCGGCGAACGGCGCGACAGCATTTCCGTCCAGCGCTCCAGCGGAATCGCACTTTCCATCACCAGCGATTTCAACAAACCGATATGCCCGATTTGCAATACCGGCATCTCGAACGACGCCGCTTGCATGCACTGCGCGGCCAAACGCATCACTTCGACATCGCCGTCAACACCGGCCACACCCAAACACTCCACACCGGTCTGCCACTGCTGGCGCGAACCGTGCCGCGATTCCGGACGCGCCAGAATCACCGTGCCGGAATAACACAAACGCAGAATATCCTGCGACAGTAATCGCGTTGCCGCGATGCGCGCGATTTGCGGTGTCATATCCGGGCGCACAGCCAATAAACCGGCATCGGCGGGATCAGAAAACACTACCGTCTGATCGGCCAGAAAACGCCCAGCACCGGATTTTAGCGTTTCCGGACGCTCCAGAACCGGCGGAATCACCTCCGCAAAACCGGCAGCATCGAATACATTGAGCAATTTGCCCTGCATTAAACGCAAATCGCGGGCGCGCGTACCGAAAGCGTCTTCTAAACCGAGAATAGGACGGTGACTCACATCTCCCCCAATTCGGCATAACGCACCATCAACACATGCGGAACGTCAGCCAAGCGTGCTAACACGGCATCTGAAGGTGTGGCATCGACTTGAATCAGCGCCACCGCATTATCGGTATCGGCGCGCCGACCTAGGCGGAAATCGCCGATATTGATATTCGCTTCGGCAAGAATCGCACCGATGGCGGCAATCACGCCGGGACAATCTTCGTTTTGCAGGAAAATCAGATTGCCGGCAGGTGCGATTTCCACCTCGCAGGTATCGAAACTAACCAAACGCGGGCGCGATTCATCGAATAACGTACCGGAAACGCAGCGCGAGCCTTCGTCGCCTTCGACTTCTAGGCGAATCAGCGTGGCAAAACTTTCCGACGTATCACGCGCCGATTCGCATACCTCAATGCCGCGATCCTTGGCCAGCATACCGGCATTGACCGCATTCACATCCTCCATGCTTTCGGACAACAGCCCTTGCAGCATGCAGTTAATCAGCGGCTTGCGATTGATACCCGCCGCATGCCCCTCGAAATGTGCGGTGATACGCGAATAGCCCGGCTGCATGGTCTGACCGATAAAATGACCCATGCGCTCGGCCAACAGCAGATACGGGGCCAGCAAACGCTGCTCCTCTTCGGATAGCGACGGCACATTCACCGCATTGCGCACCACGCCGGTCAGCAAATAATCCGACATCTGCTCGGCAATTTGCACCGCCACATTTTCCTGCGCTTCATGGGTGGAAGCACCGATATGCGGCGTGAAACTCACATTGTCCAGTTCAAACAGCGGGTTTTCGCGCGCCGGTTCCTGCGCATATACATCCAGTGCTGCCGCCCGCAAATGACCGCTCTTGCAAGCATCGTAAACCGCTTGCTCATCGACAATGCCGCCGCGCGCGCAATTGACCAGAATCGCGCCCTTTTTCATCTGCGCAATCATGTCCGCATCAATCAGATTGCGTGTCGCATCAATCAACGGCACATGCACGGTCAACACATCGACCATCGCCGCCAATTCGGCCACCGAATCCACCTTGCTCACGCCCATCGCTTCGGCGCGTTCGTCGGAAATAAACGGGTCGTAAACAAACACGCTCATGTGCAGGCCTTTCAGCCGATCGCAAACAATCGCACCGATATTGCCCGCACCAATCACCCCGGCCTTTTTGCCGGTCAATTCCATGCCCATAAAACGCGATTTTTCCCATTTTCCGGCACGCGTCGATGCCGAGGCCTGCGGAATCATGCGTGCGGCAGCAACAATATGCGCCACCGCCAATTCCGCCGTGGTAATGGTATTCCCGAACGGTGTATTCATCACCACAACACCGCGCCGCGAGCAATCGGTGGTATCGATATTATCCACGCCGATACCGGCACGGCCAATCACCTTCACCCTGTTCGCCGCAGCAAGCAGCTCGCCTTTCAGGGTTGTCGAAGAACGCACCGCGATGCCGTCGTAATCACCGGCAATGGCCTGCTTTTCATCGTCGGAAAGTCCCGGCTTGTAGTCCACGTCGATACCGCGCATTTTGAATACTTCGATAGCCCGTTCGGACATTTTATCGGCAATCCATACCTTCGGCATTTCGTTACCCCTGCGCCGGAAAACGCTCGGCCAGCACGGTTTGCGCCGCCGCCACGCCCGCGCCCATTTGCACCGGATGACCAAAACGATTCAGAGCGATTTCAATGGCGCTCATCGCCGTGGTAATGTCGAACACATCGTAATAACCGAGATGCGCAATGCGAATGATTTTGCCTTTCAAGTGATCCTGCCCACCGGCAAAAGTCACACCCATCGTATCGCGCAGGTATTTGACGAACGCCCCGCCATCGACACCTTCGGGAACGAATGCACCGGTAGCACTGCTTGCCGGTGCTGTGGAAACAGGTTTCATACCCAACGCCGCCACACCGGCACGCGCCGCTTTGGCCAGCAGCGCATGACGAGCGAAAAGATTGTCCAAACCTTCCTCAAACATCATTTTCAGCACTTCGTTCAGGCCAATGACCAAGGACGCGGCAGGGGTCCATGCGGTCGTATCCTTGCCTGCTTGCTGATTTTTGCGTTCGGTCACCAAATCGAAATAGAAATTGGGGCAGGTGGCGCTTTCGGTCAGCGCCCATGCCTTATCGGACAGCGCAATCATGGCCAATCCCGGCGGCAGCATCAGTGCCTTCTGCGAACCGGTAATCACCACATCCAGACCCCAATCGTCCATCGGCATATCAATCACGCCGAGCGCGGTAATGGCATCGACAACGGTCACGCAACCGTCTCTATTCGCCGTCAAACGCGCCACTTCGCGCACCGGATGTTCGGTGGTGGTGCTGGTTTCCGAGGCTTGCAGGAACACACCTTTGGCTGCGGGATTGGCATTCAGCGCCGCTTCGACAGCTGCAACTTCAACAGCATCGCCCCACTGCACCTTGATTTCGACGGCATTGACGCCGTATTTAGCGGCGATTTTACCCCAGCGTTCGCCAAATTTGCCGCCGTTCACATAGATAATGGTATCGCCCGGCGAACACAGATTGGTAATCGCTGCCTCCATCGCACCTGAACCGCTTGATGCCAGCATCAAGGCGTCATTCGATGTCTGATACACCTGCTCCAGCATGCGCTTGGTTTCGGCAAAAATAGCCGAAAATTGCGGTGTACGGTGATGAATCATCGGATGCGCCATACGCAGAAGCACGCGCTCCGGAACTGCAGTCGGGCCGGGGGAAAGAAGGTATTGCTTTAACATGGGAATAATATTTCTCCGCAAAGGGGATTTGCACCCGATGTTAAAATGATTCGCGGTGCGCGGCGATGCTAGCCTGCGACTGCGTTAGGTCAATGTGGCATACGCCCCCTTATTTTACATTGCATCATATCTATGGTCGGACACAAAGCTTTGCGGCATGATTCCGCGCCGATGAATACGCAGCCCCCCGGACTGGCCTATCGACTGGCGCAAACCGCGCGCGCCGATGGCTTTTCGATCTATATTTGTGCCGATTTGCGCAGCTATCGCCAGCTTTCCGAGGAATTGGCGTTCTTTTTGCAAGATGCACCGCAGCTTTTGCAGCGTTTTCCGGCTTGGGAAGTGCTGCCCTACGACCGCGTCAGCCCGCATCATGCCATTGTCGGCGAACGATTCGCCACGCTGGCACGCTTGTTAAACGAGGCGAATCCGCAGGGGCTGCTGCTCACCGCCCTGCCCGCTTGGTTGCAGCGCATCGCGCCGCCGGAATCGGTTGCCGCGCACGTCTGGCAACTGAAAGCCGGAGACCGGCTGGATATTTCGATGCTGAAAGAACGCCTGTCGCTGGCCGGTATGCAGGCGGCGGACCGGGTGCTGGATCGTGGCGAATTTGCGGCGCGCGGCGGTATTCTCGATGTTTGGCCGGCCACCGAAGATCAACCGCTGCGGCTGGATATGTTTGGCGATGAAATCGAATCGATCCGCCGCTTCGACATCGAATCGCAACGCTCCGGCGAGTATTTAGAACAATTCATTTCCGTTCCAGTACGCGAAGTGATTCTCGATGAAGCGGGCAGTTCTTGTTTCGCCGCCTCTTTCCGGGCGCGTTTTCCGCATCAACGCAAGCATCCGATGCTCGCATCCGCCTTGGCCGGACGTCCGCATCCGGGCATCGAATCGCTGCTGCCGCTGGCCTACGAAAAAACCGCGCGGCTGGCCGATTATCTGCCACCGTCGGTAAATATTTACGCGCCAAACGGCATCGAATCGAAACGCCGCGATTTTGCCGCACAAGTGCGCGATCAATTCGACATGGTGCGTGCCAGTTCCGAGCCGGTGATCAGTCCGCAGGAACTGTACGCCGTTGAAACACGGGTTGGCGCGTCAATCTTGCCCAAAAAAAGCAATATCAGCGCCGCTCCGTCGCTGCAAACGCATCTGGAAGAAAGCCATCCGCTTGCCGCCATACAGGATGAACTCGCTAGGACGATAAAACGCGGCTGGCGGGTTCTTCTCGTGGCACACGGGCCGGGGCAACAGGAACGCATGCTCGAAGCCTGCGCACCGTTCGCCGACGGAACGATTCCGCACTGCCACGGCCTGCACGATTTACCGGACACGGCAATCGCCACGAGCCTCGGTTTTCTCGATCAAGGCATGCGTTTCGCCGATGAAAAGCTGCTGATTCTAACTGGCCGCGAACTGCTCGGCCAACGCCTGCCGCGCAAACGCGGACGCAGCAGCGCACTGGTGCGCGCCGATGTGTTCGCTTCCTTGCAGGAACTCAATCCCGGCGATCCGGTGGTGCACGAAGATCACGGCGTCGGTCGCTATAAAGGCTTGGTCAGCATGCCGTCCGGCGATGGAATTGATGAGCTATACGCCGATTTTCTGCATATCGCATACGCCGGAGATGCCAGTATTTATGTACCGGTCGAAGAGCTTGGCCGCCTGCACCGTTATACCGGCGACGACAATCCGCCGCTGAACAGACTCGGCTCGGAAAAATGGAAACGCACCCGCCAACGGGTCGAGCGCGATCTTTTGGCGATGGCCAACGAATTAATCGATACCGAAGCGGCGCGCCGTCAGGTCAAACGCCCGCCCTGCCGTTTAACAGGCGAGGCGGAACGCGATTACGAGGAATTCGCCGCCCGTTTTCCGTTCGAGGAAACCGACGATCAGGTGGAAGCCATCGACCGCGTGCTTGAAGATCTGGCCAAGGATACGCCGATGGATCGGGTCGTGTGCGGCGATGTCGGTTTCGGCAAAACGGAAATCGCCATGCGTGCCGCCTTTGTAGTGGCGCGCGCCGGACGCCAAGTGGCGCTGCTGGCCCCGACCACCGTACTCGCCAATCAGCATTTCAACAGCCTGAACGAGCGATTTGCCGGTACAGATTTTCACATCGAACTGATTACCCGCCTGCAAGGCAAAAAAGACAGCGAACGCATCGCCCGCGAGTTGAAAAACGGCAAAACACGCATCGTCATCGGAACCCATCGCCTGCTCTCGGATATGTTTACGTTCGCCGATCTGGGCATGGTCATTGTCGATGAAGAACAGCGGTTTGGAGTAAAGCACAAGGAAAAACTCAAATCGTTACACGCCGCCAGCGATGTATTAACGCTCACCGCCACACCGATTCCGCGCACCCTGCATCAGACCCTTTCCGGCCTGCGCAGCGTGTCGATTATTAGCACCCCGCCTGCCGAACGCGAAGCGATTCGCACCATGGCCGCCGAATTCGATCCGCACCTTGCCAACGAGGCGATTCGCCGTGAAATGTATCGCGGCGGGCAAGTCTATTATCTGCACAATCATGTCAAAAGTATTGCGCGCATCGCCGATAGATTACGCGAAGATATTCCGGAAGCGGAAATCGGTATTGCCCACGGGCAAATGAGCCCGGCGGAACTGGACCGGCAGATGATGCGCTTTTACGAAGGGCGATTGCATGTACTGGTATGCACGACGATTATCGAATCGGGACTGGACGTACCAAATGCCAACACCCTGCTTGTCGAACGCGCCGATTTGCTCGGCCTGTCGCAATTGCACCAGATTCGTGGCCGTGTTGGACGCAGCCATCATCAGGCCTATGCCTATTTGTTTACACCGGATGCGCGGGCGATGACCCGGGATGCGCGCGAACGTTTGCAAGCCATTGCCGAGCATTCGGGGCTGGGAGCCGGGTTTATGATTGCCCGGCAGGATATGGAGTTGCGCGGCGCTGGCAATCTGCTCGGGCAGGAGCAATCGGGTCAAATCGAAGCGATTGGGCTAGATATGTATCTGGATATGCTGTCCAAAGCCGTCGCCGAATCGCGTGGCGCACCTGCACCGAAAACATGGCGCGTCGAATTGCATCTCAATGTCAATGCGATTCTCCCGCCCGATTATATCCCGCAGGTCAGCGAGCGATTGGCGCTTTACCGGCGCTTGGCGCAAGTCGAAAACGACGAACACCTCAGCCTGCTGTTCGAAGAAATCACCGACCGTTTCGGCAAAATGCCGGACGAAGCACGCTTGGCACTGGAACAAGCACGCCTGCGCTGGCGCTGCCAACGCTTGCACATCAGCCGTTTGGATATGCAGGCCAACGGCACGCGCATCGCGTTCAGCGAATCCTCGCCCATTGATCCCGGAAAAATGCTTATGCGCGTGCAACAAGAACCGAATCGCTTCCGTCTCACCCCGGACGGGCAACTCACGCTGCTTGAACACGCCGATGATCCGCGCCAGCGCCTTAGCGATTGCATTGCCTTTCTTGATGCACTGTTGAAGGATGGCGCACCATGACGACATCCGAAAATACCCCCACCCTCGCATCGCCCGGTCTTTTGTTTATGGACATGGATTCGACACTGATTCAGTGCGAATGCATTGATGAAATCGCCGCGTTTCTCGGTATCAAGGCGCAGATTTCGGCGATTACCGAGCGCGCCATGCGCGGTGAACTGGATTTTTCCGCTTCATTGACCGAGCGGGTGCAATTGCTGGCCGGTCTGGATGCATCGGTGCTGGATCGGGTGTACGACGAGTGCATCGAACTGACCGAAGGCGCGGAAACGCTGATTCAGACACTCAAATCGCACCATTGGAAGGTCGGTTTGGTCTCCGGCGGCTTCACTTATTTCACCAACCGGCTCAAAACGCGCCTCGGACTGGATTTCACACTGTCCAATGTGCTGGAAATTAAAAACGGCAAACTGACCGGCGCGATTATCGGCAATATCGTCGATGCCAACGCAAAAAAACAAGCGCTTTTAAGTCAGACCGCCGCTTGGCAAATCCCACATACACAAACCGTAGCCATCGGCGACGGCGCTAACGATTTGCCGATGATTCATGCTGCCGCCCTCGGCATAGCCTTCCATGCCAAGCCGAAAGTGGTCGCCGAAGCGCCGTTTGCCATCAACGACGGCGGCTTGGATAAGGCCTTGGAACTGCTAACAGCAGCTTGAAAACCCCGCGCTAAAAACGCCAGCCTGAAAAAAAATCCCCCGCCGAAGCGGGGGATTGTAAAAACACCAGAGATGACTCGCTAAACAAACGCCTTAACGAACACGCAACTCCACACGCCGGTTCTTGGCGCGACCAGCCGCTGTGCCATTGTCGGCCACCGGTTGTGTTTCGCCGTAACCGTGCGATGTTAAACGCGACGCGGCAATGCCATGTGCGGTCAGATAATCCATCACGCTTTTAGCACGACGTTCGGAAAGCACCAAATTATATGCGTCTTTACCACGCGAATCGGTATGCGCAGCAACTTCAACATGAATACCCGAGCGTTTTTTCAACACCGCAACGGCATGATTCAAGGTCGTGGCCGATGCCGGGCTGAGTTTGGCGCTGTTGGTCTCGAAATAGACACCTGAAAGCGCAATCACTTCCGGTTGGCAGTGGGCTTTCGTTTTACCAAATGCCTGCTTAGCAGCCTTCACGGAAGCGGCAATCAGCGCTTCATTTTCTTCGGGGTGAATGCCGCCTTCGGTTAGCTCATGCGCCGCTGCATACAACTTGGCAACCGCTTCGGCCTGACGTTCCGGCGCACATTTCTCAGCACCCGCCTTTTTGGCTTTGGCAATCAACGCACGCGCCTCATCAAGCTCGGATACTTGTGTGCTGGGAGGAACAATCGCACAGCCGGAAAACAATACAACGCCTGTAAATATGGCGAATGATTTAAAATTCAATGTCATTTTGCACCTCCGGCTTTAGCGGCGGCATCTTCAGCCATGTTGATGAACGCCTTGGCTGTCGATAAATCATGCTGAGAAACTTCTTCACTGGCATAATCAGCGAACTTTTTCGCCAAATATGCATGATACGAATGATTTCCTTTCACTTTCTCATTCACAATATCGGCACGATTATCGACACTGAGAAAAGAAGCAGCTGAAGCGGTAAACGGTAAAACAATAAATGCTGCTGCAAATAACCAACGCATATAATCTCTCCTGTTCTGAATTTAGCGCACGATAGTAGTAAGTTTGTGCGCTGCTGAAAAGGTATTTCTACTTAGCATCCTGTGAAAAATCTAGGCGCGGCAATAGTTGCGCATGAAGTAGAAGGCCAAAACGGGTGTCAGCAGCAGTCCTGTGCTGTTCGTGGGCATTTCTCGCCGAAGGCGACGACATGCAACGCTTTCACCCTTGATTCATAAACATCGACGATGCATTGACCTTCGCCGGTACGCCTCTAAGCTGCCGCGCCATGAAACGATTGCTGTTACTCAACCTTGTCATGACCTGTCTGCTGCTTTGTCCGGGCTTGGCGCTGGCTATTGTCAATGTCGATGCAGTGCATGTCGGCGCGCCGCTTGATGGTTTTTCCGCTACGGCAACGGCCTCGGCAGGTGGCGCTTCCGGTAACAGCGATAGATTTCGCGGTCGCGCCGATGCGCGTTTGCAGTGGCATGCCGGAAAACATATGGATTTCGCGGTGTTCAGCTACGACTACGGCAGCAGTCGCGGGCGCACCGATACCAACCGCGAATTCGCCCATTTGCGCCATCGTTTTCAATTTACACCGGCATGGACGCTGGAAGGCTTCGTGCAGGCGGAACGCGACGAATTCGCCCGCCTGTCCTTTCGCGGCCTAGTCGGCGCGGGTTTACGCCGCACACTGCTGGAAAAAAACACCGAGGCTGCGGTTTATTTGGGTTTGGGCATGATGTACGAACGCGAAATCCTGCGCCGCGATTTTCGCACCAGCGATCGGCGCGGCGAATCAACCGCCCGCGCCAATACCTATTTGAGCATGCAGGCAAAACTCAATGCGCAGATGCGTTTTTCCAGCACCCTGTTTTATCAGCCGAAAATCAGTGATGTTACCGATTTCCGCCTGCTCGAAGAAGCCGCCCTGCATGTGCGGCTGACGGATAACACGGAATTGCGCCTGAATATCGAATTGCGCCACGACAGCCGCCCGCCGCAAACCATCAAAACAACCGACATCACCTACACAACAGGCATTACGCTAAGTTTTTAAGGTTTTAACATGCTAACAACGTAAAGAACGCGCCACATCGGTGCGCGAGAGCATGCCGATCAAGCGTTGTTAATCGTTCAAAATCGGCACATGGCTGATGCCTTGTGCGGTAAATATCGCCACCGCTTCGGCGACAGGGGCATCTTCCGCCAAGCTGATCACCGGCGAGACCATCAACTGCCCGACCACTTCGGGTTTGCTTGAGTTGATACCGACCGTCGGTTTAATCAGCGTTTTCAAACGCTCTTCAATCGTCTCTCCGGCCAGTTTTTCGGCTGCTTTTTTGAAATCGCTGACGGTAATGATGCCGGTTAAACGGCGGGCTATATTAGTCACCGGCAGACTCTTGATATTGTGCTGCTGCATCAACGACCATGCATCGCTCAGACAATCGCCGAATTCAACACTCACCACCTGTTTCGTCATAATATCCCGGCACAGCATATGCCCCAGACTGCGTTTATGCGCAAACGACATGGCGCGTGCATAAATATCGTTCAAATCCTCAATCGACACATCAATATAGGTGTTGATGCCATGCAATGCATTGTTCAAATCATCATCTGAAAACGGCGCAACATTCGGCAGATCGTGCGCGTCATCTTCTTCAGGATAAGGAAAAAAATCGTCTTCTTGCTGTCTTTTTGCCAGCAATAAACGCGTAAAATAAACGGCTGTGCCCAGAATCAACACATTCAGCCCGACCGGCATCAATACATAGAGATAACCCAGCGATTGAATCTGTTCGCCGCCGATCACGGCCACCAATGCCGCCGCGCCACCGGGCGGATGCAGGCAGTTCAATTCGTGCATGGCAAAAATCGCCAGCCCCACAGCCAAACCACTGGCCAAAAACAAATCGGGAACCCATTGCGCACAAGTCACGCCGACAGCCGCAGAAACCAAATGCCCGCCGACAAACGACCAAGGACGGGTTAGCGGACTGTGCGGTGCGGCATAAAGCAATACAGCGGCAGCGCCCATCGATGCAACGACAAACGGAAAACCATGGCTGCCAACAAGATGATAACTGACCCACGCGACCAAACCGATACCGACAACTGCGCCCAAGGAGGAAATGACCATTTCATCCTGCGATTGACGCCGCGCCAGTCCGCTCAATACCTTGCTTAATACATGCATGAAACCTAATTCTTTATCATGCGTTGTGCAGAGTAAAGAAAGCAAAACCCGGCAAGCGAATTTGTGAACAAGCCCTAGCCTAAAGCGGCAAGGTGGTGGAGTATTGCAGCGTCGTAATTTCCACCCGGCACAAGCAAGGAGCCATCATTGATGCAACACAACAGCCACGAAATATCAGAAGGAAACCCCAACGATTTTGCACTTTTTCGGCTCGGCTTTCGGCCTTTTTTCCTCGCTGGCGGGGTTTTCTCCGTTATCGCCATGGGGCTTTGGATGGCTCAGCTCGTTTTCGGCGGCAGAATCGTTCCGCCCGGCATGTCGCCGATGTTTTGGCATGCGCATGAGATGATTTACGGCTATGCGCTGGCCATTATTGCCGGATTTCTGCTCACCGCAGTCAAAAACTGGACAGGCATCCAAACCCTAAACGGCACGCCGCTGAAATTGCTGCTGCTTTGCTGGCTGCTGGCGCGAATTGCGGCGCTGATTCCCGGCCCGAACGCCCTGTTGCTCGGCATGCTGCTGGATAATCTGTTTATTGTTTTTCTGGCCGTAGCCCTGACTGTACCGGTGGTGCAAGCCAAGCTCTGGAAAAATATGGCGGTGATTTCCAAGATTTATTTTCTGCTGATCGGCAACACCATGTATGCCTTGGGCCTGCTCGGCATCTTCGCCGACGGGCAGCAAATCGGTGTTTTTATCGGCCTGTACATGATTTTATCGCTGATTTTGGTGTTGTCGCGGCGGGTGATGCCGATGTTTATCGAACGCGGCGTCGGTTATGATGTATCCCTCAAAAATCATGCCTGGGTGGATATTTCCGGCTTTTTGCTGTTTCTGGCTTTTGCAGTCTGCGATATTTTCCTTGCCCAACCGGCGCTGACTGCGGGCCTTGCAGCGGCGCTGTTCATACTGCACAGCATTCGCCTGTACGGCTGGCACACACACGGCATCTGGAAAAAACCGCTGCTGTGGGTGCTATATCTGGCTTATGCATGGATAATTTTCGGTTTCGGACTGAAATTCGCCGCGTTTATATTCGCTATTTCGCCTTCGCTGGCCATTCATGCGTTTGCTGTCGGCGGCATCGGCATGATGACGCTGGGCATGGTTTCAAGGGTGTCGCTCGGGCATACAGGAAGAAATATCATGCAACCGCCGTCCGCGCTCGGCCCGATATTCGCCATGTTGTTTGTCGGTGTCTGCATCCGCGTTGTTTTTCCACTGCTGTTTAGCGGCCATTACCTGCTGTGGATCGCCCTTTCGCAAGCCCTGTGGATCGCCGCATTTGCATATTTCGTGTATATCTATGCCCCGATCCTGATACGCCCGCGCCTTGATGGGCGCTGGGGTTAAATCAATAAAACCCCGTTTGATGAAGGTTTTGACTTTCTCCCGATCAGTCGGCTGCCGAGACAAGTGGAAAAACGGGATAAAGCAGCAACGTCGCGCCCGTTTTTCCACGCAGACGAGGGAACCCGAAGGGCAGGCGAATGCCGGGCGGCTTTCTTTGCTTCTTTCTTGGCCGCGCAAGAAAGAAGAAGCTCCTCACATCCGCGAAACAAGACCTGAACCCGAATACGTTCTACAAAGCATTGCACACAAAACCATATGGTGATATGGTGCAGTGGTGTTATAGTGACAAACATCATAAAGGAGATTCCATGAGTCGATTAACCATCACTTTATCGGATGAACGCTATCTTGCACTGAAAGAAGCTGCTGCCACTCGGCACAAGTCCATTCGCGAAATCATCGAAAGCAGCCTCGATTTTTACGGTATTAAAAGTAAAAAGTCTGCGCGCCATTTTGTTGCTCTGGCGAGAACAAACAGCACCCTCAACGAAGATGATGCGCTGGCACTGGCTGTTCAGGAAACACATGCAGCCCGACAAGGATGAAGCCCGCGCTAGCAATTATTGATACCAATATTTTAATCAGCGGCATCATCACCCATCATCCCGAATCGCCAACCTGTCGCATCGTCGACGGCATGTTGCAAGGCACATTCCCGTTCCTTCTCTCACTCGCATTACTCAAGGAATATAGACAAGTCCTGCTGCGCCCGGCGATTCAATCCCTGCACAAGCTCAGCGAAGAAGATGTGGATACCATTCTTGAGACCATCACCGTCAACGCCATCCTGCGCGACCCGATAGCCGCAAAACAGCATGCGCCGGATAAAAATGATCAGCATTTATGGGATTTGCTTGCCGCCCGAAAAGAAGCCGTGCTAATCACCGGCGACAAATTACTGCTTACCAACCCGCCAGCATCAGCACGCGTAATCTCCGCCCAAGCCTTCATCTGCCTGATCTAAAGTAAAAAAGGACTGGTTTTCACTTCCTCCCGATCAGTTGGCTGCCGAGACAAGTGGAAAAACGGGATAAAGCAGCAACGTCGCGCCCGTTTTTTCGCGCAGACGAGGGAACCCGAAGGACAGGCGAATGCCGGGCGGCCTTCTTTGACTCAGGGCATCCCTGCCCCTCGCCCTGCGGGCGCACTGCGTGCGTCCAATTCTGCTCTCCTGCCGAATTGTGCTTCTTTCTTGGCCGCACAAGAAAGAAGAAGCCCCTCACATCCGCGAAACAAGACCTGACCCCGAATACTTTTCGATTTGAGAATTGTAAAATGAAAAAGACTGCTTAAGAGAAAGCAGCCTTTTTATATCATAACGAAATGCTCAAGCACAAGAATGCACCAAGTTTACATAGCTATTTGAGCGGTTTGTTTGAGAACCATGAAAAATCAGACACTTTTATCCCTGTTTTTTCAAATGCATGTTTTAATGATTTAGAAAACCAAGACTTAATCTGATTATCAGTTGCCATTGGCTTTGGTATCTCGGTGATCCTCGTGTTAATCTGCCCAGTCATAGTCTTTCCCCTTGCTAGTTGCGTTTCGTCAATACGAGCCACGCACCATGCGCACTCACATCAAAAGGTAAATCGACATCATCAGGAAGGTTCGCTGGGTCCGCAATCTGTCTCCAAATACGAGCTTCCATAATGCTATCACCATAAATTTTAACACTCTCTGACTTAAGTATATCGGATGATAGGCTGAAAACTTCAGTCAGCACAGTTCCACCGATTTCAAACAAGTCTTTCAATAGTGGCGGATTATTAATGTCCGCGAAGCTTGGCGCAAGTGTTAATTCTAACATTTTCAACCAAGGACGATCTGATTTCGGACACGCATGCGATAACAAAACAATACCGTCATATGTTCCGCTCCTACTGACATAAACATATTGATCACTGGCATCATTCGCTGATATTGTGTAAGCACGTGAAAGTGCTCCCAAACACCTCGCAGGATTTACCATTGGCAATTCGTCCAACTGATCAAGCCACTGTTTTTCAATGACTTCTAACTTGCTAGCATCAATTTTCTCTAGCTTCATAAATCAACTCCAGATAATAGATTCAGCGAAAGCTTAGCATAAGAATCATATTTTATCGCCATCAAAAAGAACATAAGCAAGAGACTTGCCTGTTTATGAAAATAAAACAAAGCAGAACAACACTTAATTGTAGCGAATAAATGCTGATATACAAAAACCGGGAGCAACATATTCACTTCACATTCAGCAAAGCCAATTCGCTTTCTGAGAATCCTGCATCGCGGCGGGCATCGAGATTGAACGGGCCGTGCAGGCCGTTGGGGAAGTGTTTTTTCAGTAAGGTGAAGAACGTGGCTTCCGCTTCGAGGTCGCGTTCGGCGCAAACATGGCGGAACCAGCGGTTGCCGATTTTAACATGGCCGATTTCTTCCTCGTAAATCACCTCTAAAATCGCTACGATGTCCATCTGCCCGGCCTGCCGGAGCTTATCGATAATCCCCGGCGTCACATCCAGTCCGCGCGCCTCTAAAACACGCGGCACCAGCGCCATGCGCTCGACAACATCATCCGTTGTTTTTTCGGCCATTTCCCACAGGCCGTTATGCGCATCGAATGCGCCGTAATCGCTGCCCTGCTGGCGCAACCAATCACGAATCATGGCAAAATGCTTGGCTTCTTCATCGGCAACCTTAAGCCAATCGCTATAATAATCATTGGGCATGGCTTGAAAGCGCTGCACCGCATCCAGCGCCAGATTGATGGCGTTGAATTCGATATGCGCAATCGCATGCATCATGCGAATACGCCCGTGCGCACTGCCCAAACCGCGACGCGGCATTTCGCGTGGATGCACCAGCTTGGGATATGCCGGTCTGCCGACGCTGTTTGCATGCAAAACCGCGCCGTTTTTGCGCTGCAGCAAGCCCTCCGCCCACGCCGCAGCCACGGCATGCGTTAAGCGCAATTTGGCATCGACATCGGATTCGCCAAGCGCTGCCGAGACTTCCGAAAAAAGTCCTGCCGGTAATGTGTTTTCAGTCACTTGCAATCTCCCCGCCGCACCGCTAGAAACCGACCCATGCGACGTATTGTTTTTTCACTCTTCACACTCTTTGTTTTGCTCTCACAAATACCGCCAGCCTCACAAGCTGCGGAATTTGA
>JAJRWP010000109.1 GCA_021545645.1 Zetaproteobacteria bacterium
ATTGTGTTTATTGCTCAGGTTTGTGCGGGATTAGCCGATGCATTCGCTACGGAAAAGACACGGCGATACCGCGCAGTTTGGGATATGCTTGAAGCAGCCGTCATGGCCTTCTTTGATTTGAATGGTACGAATCAGGTCGTCTTTACGGGTTTTTGCGGCATTTTTGATGCCCAGTTCGCGGGCCATATCGGTCAGATTTTTCTTACTTAGTTTTGCTTGCGTAGCCATTGTGTTGTTCCACCTTTATCATTTATCATGATTATTTTGGCGCGCACAATACGCTACAATTTTCCGATTGCAAGGCATTGAAAAACTAAGTGATTCCAAGGTGTTGAGAATGCCGCAAAGCGGGCTCCAGAGAGGGTTTAAGGTTTCTTTTTCGGGTAGTCGAAATCCATCAGGGTAAATGGACTGCCGAGGCTCCAGTTTTCACTGTCACTATGCAGATGAACGATGCCGCAAGTCGGTATATTGCCGATGCATGAACCGCTCAGGGCTTCCGCCAGTTCGCTGATGCCGGGATTGTGCGCAACAAGTGCGATGCTGTTGATATGTTCAGGAATATTTTGAATGGTGGTCAATATTTCGCCGGGACTGGCCAGATACAATTCGGTCATCCAATCAATGTCTTGTGCAGCAAAACCAACGGCGCTTGCAATGCGTTCGGCAGTGCTGCGGGCGCGTTGTGCCGGACTGCTAAGCAGGCGCTCAATTTTGATGCCGGCATTTCTCAAACGTGCGCCCATTAGCGGCGCATCGTGTTTTCCGCGTTCGTTGAGTGGTCGGTCGAAATCGGATAATGCTGGATTATTCCAGTCGGATTTGGCGTGGCGGATGAGTAGCAGTTGTTTTGACATGATTAAGAATAATGTATGCGCTAGCGGTGGTCTAGCTGTGATGCGGCTCACTCTTTCTTTGGATAGTTGGCATGCTAATTGCGGGTCATTTGGCTATGCACGAAGAAAAAAGAGAGTTTGTCCGTCATCCGTCGTCGATTCCGATTAATGTTCGTTTGTTGAACGGCAAGCAAGGCGAGGTGCATCTTGCCGATATAAGCCTTGGTGGTTTGGCTTTCACTTATCATTGGCCGATTGCTATTGGTGTGCAGATTGCCGTGTGCGTGCCGAGTCTTGCCGAGCATATTGAATTATCGGGGCGGGTTGTGCGTTGCCGGGGCGAATCGCCGCAGTGGATGATTGGCGTGGCCTTTGCGGAAAAGGAGGAAGTGTTTCGCATGCGTATGGTGCAACAGATTTGTCATGTCGAGGCATACCGGCAGCAGGTGTTGGAAGTCGAAAAGCGGAAAATCAGCAGCGATGAGGCGGCCAACGAATGGATTGCCAGAAATGCGGCGCATTTTCCGCGTTGCGGGTTGTAAGCACCTTATTCCCGAAGCAGTTGTCTTAAATAATCGCCATAACCGCTTTTTTTCAGTTGCTGTGCGAGTTTATCTAGCTGTTTATCGTCGATAAAGTCCATACGCCATGCCACTTCTTCCGGGCAACCGATTTTCATGCCTTGCCGACGCTCAATCACTTCCACATACCTTGCGGCATCCATCAGCGATGCATGCGTTCCGGTATCCAGCCAAGCAGCACCGCGCCCGAGCAGTTCGGCGTTGAGCATGTTGTTTTCAAGGTATGTCTGATTGATTGTGGTGATTTCCAATTCACCGCGTGCCGACGGCTGCACATGTTTTGCTATCTCGACGACCTGATTGTCGTAGAAATAAAGCCCGGTCACGGCCCAGCGCGATTTTGCTTTTAAGGGTTTTTCTTCAAGCGATAAAACATGCCCGGAGGCATCGATTTCGGCGACACCATAACGCTCGGGATCGCTTACTTGATAACAGAAAACCGTTGCACCTTGTTTACGTTGCACGGCTTGACGCAAGATTGCTGCCAGTCCTTGGGCATAGAAGATATTATCGCCGAGGATAAGCGAAACAGCATCATTGCCGATAAAATCGGCACCGATGATGAATGCTTCGGCCAGACCTCGCGGTTGCGCTTGTTCGGCATAGGAGAAGTTTAATCCCCAGTGCTGACCATTACCAAGAAGTTGCCGGAATCTGGGTAAATCCTGTGGTGTGGAGATAATCAGAATATCACGGATGCCAGCCAGCATCAGTGTGGATAGCGGGTAATAAATCATCGGTTTGTCGTAAACCGGAAGCAGTTGTTTACTAACAACATGTGTGGCCGGATAAAGGCGCGTGCCCGATCCGCCGGCAAGGATAATTCCCTTCATCAACACCTCCAGTTTTCGGATGAATGAATGAATTCTAGCCATGATGACATGACTAAGCCAATAAGTCCGTCGCAAAGCTATGTTTTTCTTTGTTTCTGCGAGGGTTTCTTGACGATAGGCTCAAGATTCTTACGATAAGCACAACGTGAATTATTCATCCGATCATCCGCTTAATAAAGCCACCCATTTGTGTCGTGCCGCGCTGCGCGATGTGGATGCGTGCATTCGCCGCGAGCTTGATTCCGATGTGATGATGATTCCGGCCATCGGCAATTATATTGTCGATAGCGGCGGCAAGCGTTTGCGGCCGCTTTTGTGCCTTTTGTCGGCGCGTTTGTTTGCTTATCAAGGTGAACGGCATATTCCACTTTCCGTGGTTGTGGAGTTTCTGCATACCGCGTCCTTGTTGCATGACGATGTGGTGGATTCTTCCGATGTGCGCCGTGGCACGCCTTCGGCAAACGGCGTGTGGGGAAATCAGGCCAGTGTGCTGGTCGGCGACTTTCTGTTTTCGCGTGCCTTCGAAATGATGGTGGTGGATGGGCATTTGGATGTGCTGGCACTGCTTTCCAAGGTGTCGAATACCCTAGCCGAAGGCGAAGTGCTGCAACTGGTGCGCACCTTCCATTTGGGTATGACGGAAGCGCAGTATTTAGAAGTAGTGGAGAGCAAAACAGCGATTCTCTTTTCGGCGGCTGCTGAAATCGGCGCGCGGGTGAGCGATCAGAGTGAGGAAATTATCAAACGCATGGCCGAATACGGCATGTGTCTGGGTGTTGCTTTTCAGTTGATGGACGATGTGCTGGATTATGCTGCCGAAGCGGATGATGTGGGTAAACCGGTCGGTCATGATTTGGAAGAAGGCAAAATCACCTTGCCGCTGATTCATGCGATGGCCCAAGATGCTGAGCTGTATGCCATTGTAGAGGGTGTTGCCGAGCGTGGTGGTTATGCAGAAGGCGAACGGGAAAAAGTGCGCGATGCAGTGTTGAAAGTCGGCGGTGTGGAGCGCTGTTTAACCGCCGCACAGGAATATGCCGAGCGTGCCAAACGGGCGTTGCCGGAGACGGAAAACAGTGAAATTGGCCAGTTGATGGCCGAATTGGCCGATTTTTCGGCGCGACGCACGCATTGAATAGGGCGATGGCGGTGCAATGATGAAAGCAGTAATTCTGGCTGGCGGGTTGGGCACAAGAATCAGCGAGGAAACACATTTGAAGCCCAAGCCGATGGTTGAAATTGGCGGCAAGCCGATTCTCTGGCATATCATGAAGACATATAGTGCTCATGGCATCAACGATTTTATTATCTGTCTGGGCTATAAAGGTTATTTAATTAAGGAATACTTCGCCAATTATTATTTGCACCAGTCCGATGTGACCTTTGATATGCAGAACAATTCGATGCAGGTTCATCAGAATACAGCCGAACCATGGAAAGTGACCTTGGTCGATACCGGAGAATTGACGCAAACCGGCGGCCGGCTTAAACGTATTGCTGCATATTTGGACGATGGTGATTTTTGCTTTACCTACGGCGATGGCGTGTCAGATGTCGATTTGGGCACTTTGATTGCATTTCATCAACAGCAATCGACATTGGCAACGGTCACTGCTGTACAGCCGCCGGGGCGTTTCGGTTCGCTGGATGTAAGCGGCAACAAAATAAAGGCATTCGAGGAAAAACCGCAGGGTGATGGCTTTTGGGTGAACGGCGGTTATTTTGTGCTGTCGCCCAAGGTGCTCGATTATATCGAAGGCGATGCAAGTGTCTGGGAAGCCGATCCGCTGCAGCGCTTGGCCGCCGAAGGCGAGTTGTCCGCCTATCATCATCATGGTTTCTGGCAACCGATGGATACACTTCGCGATCAAAACCTTCTCCAAGAGTTATGGACGGGCGACAAAGCGCCTTGGAAGGTCTGGCCATGAACCCATCCCTGTGGAAGGGTAAACGGGTTTTTGTCACTGGTCATACTGGATTCAAGGGCGGATGGTTATGCCTGTGGTTGAAAAAACTCGGTGCTGAAGTTACCGGTTATGCATTGCCACCCGCAAGCAACCCCAGCCTTTTTTCCGTAACATGTGTGCAGGACGGCATGCATTCGCTGATTGGCGATGTTGCTGACCGGCAGCGGTTGGCAAGCGCCATGGCCGAGGCGAAACCGGATGTGGTTATTCATATGGCGGCGCAGGCGCTGGTGCGCTATTCCTATCGCCATCCGGTCGAAACCTACGCCACCAATGTGATGGGTACGGTGCATCTGCTGGAAGCCGTTCGCCATTGCGATTCGGTGTGCAGCGTATTGGTGGTGACCAGCGATAAGTGTTATGAAAACCGCGAACGAAAAATAGGCTACCGCGAAGATGAAGCGATGGGCGGTTTTGATCCTTATTCAAACAGCAAAGGCTGTGCCGAGTTGGTGGTTGCCGCCTATCGGCAGAGTTTTTTTGCTGCGCAAGGGCGGGTGGCGCTGGCCACAGCCAGAGCAGGCAATGTGATTGGCGGTGGCGACTGGTCGGATGATCGGTTGATTCCGGATATGGTGCGTGCGTTTCATGCTGGCGAGACGGTGTGTATTCGTAATCCCGATGCGGTTCGTCCGTGGCAGCATGTGTTTGAGGCTTTGCATGGTTATTTGCTGTTGTTGGAGAATATGATGGAAAATCCGACCGCTTTTTCTCAGGCATGGAATTTCGGGCCGGAAGATGCGGATACGCGTGATGTGGCATGGATTGTGAAGCGGTTTGTTGCGCATTGGTCTGCCGATCAGGGTGGTGCGGATTGGCGAATTGAGCGCGATGCCGGGAATCTGCATGAAGCGCACACCTTGCGTCTGGACTGCAGCAAGGCGAGGCACGAATTGAATTGGCGACCGGCGCTTGATTTTGGGCTTGCACTGCAATGGATTGCCGACTGGTATCGCTGTTATTACAGCAATAAGGACGTGCTGGCACTTTCGCAGCAGCAATTGGATGTATTTCAGGAGATGGTGACCGCCGATGGTGAACATAGAATGGTAAAAACAGCATGAGTTTGAACTGTCGTTTTTGCGGTACTGCGCTGACGCAGAGTTTCTGCGATTTGGGCATGTCGCCGCTATCCAATGCCAATATCCGCCCTGAGCAGATGAATCAGATGGAGCGTTTTTATCCGTTGCATGCATTTGTATGCCATAGTTGTTGGCTGGTGCAACTGGATTCATTCGAAGCGCCGGATCATATCTTCGATGAGCATTACACCTATTTTTCATCCTATTCGGATAGCTGGCTGGCGCATGCCAAGGCTTATGTCGAAAAAATGAGCGCGCGCTGGCAGTTGGATGCCGACAGTCATGTTGTCGAAATTGCCAGTAACGATGGTTATCTGCTGCAATATTTCGTTGCGCGTGGCATTCCTGTGTTGGGCGTGGAACCGACGGCCAATACTGCGGCAGTGGCGCGGCAGAAAGATGTGCCGACGCTGGAGAAATTCTTCGGCGTGGCGACAGCGCGCGAATTGGCTGCGCAGGGCAAACATGCAGATTTGTTGTTGGGTAACAATGTGTTGGCGCATGTGCCCGATTTGAATGATTTTGTTGCTGGCATGAAGATTCTTTTACAGCCACACGGCGTGATTACCATGGAATTCCCGCATCTGCTGCAACTGATTCGCAACAATCAGTTCGACACCATTTACCACGAACATTTCTCTTACCTTTCGTTGCTGACAGTGGAAAAAGTATTTGCTGCACACGGCCTGACGCTGTTCGATGTCGAGGAATTGCCCACGCACGGCGGTTCGCTGCGCATCTACGCTAGACACGATGAGAATGATACAAAACCGCTCAGTGATGCGGTCGATGCCTTGCGCGCCAAGGAAGTGGCTGCGGGCCTGAATGCGCCGCAAGTTTACGGCGAGTTTGCCGAACAGGCGCGTGAAACCAAGCGCGGTTTGCTGGAGTTTCTCATCGCCGCTAAACGGCAAGGCAAGTCGATTGTCGGTTACGGCGCTCCGGCCAAAGCCAATACGCTGTTGAATTACTGCGGCGTGCGCAGCGATTTTATTGATTATACGGTGGATCGCAGTCCGCATAAGCAGGGGACATTTCTGCCGGGAACGCATATTCCCGTTTTTCATCCAGAGCGCATTGCTGAGACGAAACCGGATTATATCGTCATCCTGCCGTGGAATTTGAAGGAAGAACTGATTGGTCAACTTGCTTATGCGCGGCAATGGGGGGCGAAATTCGTGCTGCTGATTCCGCAGGTCGAGGTTGTCGATTGATTTTCACGGAAAGCGAGCTTGCCGGGGCGTTTGTTATCGACATTGAACCGATCGAAGATGAACGCGGTTTTTTTGCCCGCAGTTGGTGCAAAGATGAGTTTGAAAAGCATGGCCTGAATAGCGATTTGCAGCAGTGCAATATTTCCTACAACAATAAAAAAGGCACGCTGCGCGGCATGCATTACCAGCGTCCGCCGCATGAAGAGGCGAAATTGGTGCGTTGCGTACGCGGTGCGATTTACGATGTGATTATCGATTTACGAGCGGACTCGGCGACTTTTTTACGTTGGCAAGGCTTGGAATTAAATGAGCAAAACAGGAGTGCGCTATACATTCCCGAAGGATTTGCGCACGGTTTTCTGACCTTGAGCGATGCTGCCGAGGTGTTTTATCAGATGTCGTCGTGTTTTGTCCCCGGCAGTGCTGCTGGTATTCGCTGGGATGATTCGGCAATCGGTATTCATTGGCCGCATTCGCCGCAGTGTATTTCGGAGAAGGATACGTCTTACGCGGATTTTGTGATATGAAGCCTGCTATGCAACGGGTTATCGTTAGCGGCGCAAACGGTTTTATCGGACGTTATACCTTGCCGCTGCTGGTCAGTGCCGGATTCGAGGTGCATGCGCTGAGCCGCTCGGCTGAGCCTGCGCCGCTTGATGGGGTGTGCTGGCATACGCTTGATTTGATGGATGATAGCGCCGTCGATGCCTTGTTGGGTGATTTTCAAGCCACGCACTTGCTGCATTTTGCTTGGTATACCGAACATGGCAAATTCTGGCATGCTGCCGAAAATCTTGATTGGGTCGCGTGCAGCCTGAATTTGCTCAAATGTTTTGCCCGTTATGGCGGTCAACGTGTACTTATGGCTGGCAGTTGCGCCGAATATGATTGGCATGACGGACATTGCATTGAAGGGGAAACGCCTTGCCGCGCGAGTACGCTTTATGGTGTTTGCAAACATGCCCTGCATCAGGTGGCCGACGCCTTTTGTGCGCAAAACAACCTGTCGCTGGCTTGGGGAAGGGTGTTTTTCCTGTACGGACCGAATGAAACGGTAAGCCGTTTTGTACCGATGATTATTAACGGATTGTTGCGCGGGGAGCGGGTAGCGTGTTCGGATGGGCATCAGTTGCGTGATTTTATGCATGTTGCAGATGTGGCCTCGGCTTTTGCCGCATTGCTGGTAAGTGATGTGACCGGAGCGGTTAATATTGCTTCCGGCAAGCCTGTTACGTTGAGAGAAATCGGCGAAAAAGTTATGCAGACTATCGGCGGTGACGGGCGAATTGAATTTGGTGCGCTGCCAAACCGGCAAGACGATCCCGATGTTTTAACGGCGGGCGTCAATCGCTTAAAGGATGAATTGGGGTGGAAGCCCGTTTTTACATTAGAGTCCGGCATCGCGGATAGTATTTGTTGGTGGAAAAACGACGCTAATGCTGTTTAATATCAAAGATTGGAGAGCCAAATGAAAATAACCATAGATACCGAACGGAAGCAACTTTCTGTTGATGACAACGGAAAGCAGACGGCACTGGATTTATATTCGGATGCGGCATTCGAACTTATTTCCGATCAATGGGCGAAAGTCGGTTGGAATCAGAAATATGTGTACAGCTTTAGCTGGATGGGGCGGCCCATTATCCAATTGCCTGAAGATATGATTCGTACGCAGGAAGTGATTTACCGGGTCAAACCCGATGTGATTGTGGAGACGGGTATTGCTCATGGCGGTTCGTTAATTTATTACGCCAGTCTTTGTAAGGCGATGGATAAGGGTCGGGTAATCGGCGTCGATGTCGAGATTCGCCTACATAATCGCCAAGCAGTTGAAGAGCATGAGATGTTTGACCGCATTACCATGATTGAAGGAAGTTCGGTTGATCCGGATATTGTCAGTCAGGTTAAGGGATTGGTTCATGCGGGAGAAACTGTGCTGGTGATTCTTGATTCCAATCACAGCAAACAACATGTTGCCGATGAGCTTGAAGCATATTACGACCTTGTGACGGAGGGTTCCTATATTGTTGCAACAGACGGCAGCATGAAGGATTTACATGATGTTCCCAGAGGCGAGGCGGACTGGGCTTGGAATCATCCGACGGCTGCTGCCGAGGAGTTTGTAGCGGCACATCCGGAGTTTGTCATTGAACAACCGGCATGGCCTTTTAATGAAAGCGGTTTGTCGAAAAATATCACCCATTGGCCGGGCGCATGGTTGCGTAGAATTTAACTTTTCTCGGGTGTCGTTGATTAGACAAAATATTATTGCCAACTTGGCCGGAAGCGGTTGGGTGGCTTTGATGTCCTTTGCTTTTATTCCGTTTTACATCCATTTTATGGGTATTGAATCCTATGGTTTGGTTGGATTTTATATGACCCTCCAAGCTGTTTTGTTTTTATTGGATTTGGGCTTGACGGCAACTGTTTCAAGAGAGCTTGCTCGTCTTTCTGCCGAAGCTGATGCGGCCATGCGTATGCGGACTTTGGTTCGTACCTTAGAGCTTGTGTATTTGGGTATTTCCGGTGTCATCATTGTGGCGGCAATAGCCCTCTCAGGTTGGCTGGCAGAGACGTGGATACAGGCTGAAACGCTTTCTACAGAACAGGTTGCAGAAGCTGTCATGTTGATGGGATTTATCGTTGCCGCACGGATGCCCTTCGGGTTTTACAGCGGCGGCTTGATGGGGATGCAGCGGCAGGTTTCGGTGAATATTGTAAAAGCGGCGGTGGAAACGCTTCGAAACGGCGGGGTTGTGCTTGTTTTGTGGCTGCTGTCGCCGGATATTACCGCATTTTTTCTTTGGCAGGCAGGCGTGAGTGTGTTCGGTACTTATGTGATGGCGGTCGTTTTGTGGAAAAGCATACCAAAATCTTCAGTAAAGCCTGTTTTCAGCCGACGTGTTTTGCAGCAGTTATGGCGCTTTGCTGCGGGGATGAGCGGTATTGTGCTGGTATCCATTTTGTTGATGCAGATGGATAAGATTGTTTTAAGCAAGATGCTGCCTCTTGATGTGTTTGGTTATTACGCCTTGGCGAGTGTCGTGGCGATGTCGCTTTATTTTGTTATCACTCCGATTGTGGCGGCATTCTCGCCGAAATTGACCCAGTTGGTGGCCATCGGCAATCAGGAAGAGCTTGTTTTCCGATACCACCAAGGTTGCCAATTGATGTCGGTGATGATTTTTCCTGTAGCGGTAACAATGGCGTTGTTTTCATTCGAGATTCTTTCGCTGTGGACCCAAAATAAGGAGATTGCTGAACATACTTATCAGATTTTGAGCATATTGGTGATTGGAACGGTGTTGAATGGTGTGATGAATTTTCCGTATGCGCTACAGATTGCTTATGCTTGGACCAAATTGGCATTTTGGTTGAATGTGGCGATGCTGTTGTTATTGCTTCCGCTGCTTATTATGATGACACGGGAATTCGGAATTGTTGGGGCGGCGTCTGTGTGGCTTATCTTAAATGCGGTTTATGTGCTGGTGGGTATATATCTAATGCATCGGCGGTTAATTCCCGATGAAAAATGGCGATGGTATGTTCAGGATTTGAGCCTTCCTCTTTTTGCGGTGTTGCTTGTGGCTGTGACAGGGCGATTGATGATTGTGGAGACGATGTCTCCGATGAGTATGTTTTTTAGTATATTGGTGGTGTTGCTGCTGTCTTTTATTGCTGCGGCATTGGCTTCTCCGCTCGCCAGAGAACGTATTTTTTCCGCTGTTAAGCAAAGGTATGCATTGTGAACGAAAATCATAAACGTATGCCGAAAGTGAGTATCGGCATGCCTGTTTATAACGGTGCAGCTTATATTTGCAAGGCGCTGGATTCATTGTTGGCGCAGTCGTTTGATGATTTCGATCTGATTATTTCTGATAATGCATCAACGGATGAAACACAGGCTATTTGCCAAGCGTATGCGAAAAAAGATGCGCGGATTCGATATGTCCGGCAAGAGAAGAATATGGGACCAATCGGCAATTTCGATTTTGTATTGAATCAATCGCAAGGCGAATACTTTATGTGGGCCGCGCATGATGATGTGTGGGACCGTGGATTTCTGGATGCGATGATGCATGGGTTCGCAATATCGGATGACAGCGTTGTTGCCGTAGGTTGCGAGGCGCAATATACCATTGGTACGAACAAACAACCTTTTTTCCGTGAAGGTGCGGCTTTTTATAATATGCAGCTTGATTCAGCGATACAACGCGTATCGTATGTGCTGCGTTATAGCTATGGAAATATGTTTTACTCACTTTTTAAGAGGCAGGTTCTTTTTTTGGGCGGGGTGTCGGTTCTATCCAGATTTTCACAGATATCTCTTAATGAGATGCCGTTTTTTGTTGCCGTGATTTTTCAGGGAAACTGGAAAATCATTCCCGATGTCTATTTTTATAAAGAAACAAGCCTGCCAACATATGTTCAGGCGCGCTGGGAAATGCTTGGCGGATGGCTTCCATTTGGAGGTATCAGGCAGTTTGCTTCAGGTATATTTTATAGCGTTAAATATCATATTCTAACACTGATTGATGTTTTTCGTGCTATCGGCTTGTTAGACGAGCCTTTGCCTGCCCGCATCAAGCTTTGTTTGTTATCGGCTTATTGTTTGTTAAAGCACTTTATTTTGTGGTTGCTGCACTATAAAAAGAAGCGTGTATCCGATGTTGGCGAGCAATATAATGCATAAGCCTGCGGTGAGTATTGGTATGCCTGTTTACAATGGCGAAGCCTTTCTTGGCCAAGCATTGCAATCAATATTGGCGCAGAGTTTTTCTGATTTTGAATTGATTGTATCTGATAATGCTTCGAGCGATAACACAGAAAAGATTGTAGCCGCGTTTGCAGAAGGCGACGAGCGGGTTCGTTATATCCGCCAACCGACAAATATCGGCCCGATAGCAAATTTTAATTATGTATTGCACGAAGCCCAAGGCGATTACTTTATGTGGGCTGCTGCGGATGATGTATGGGATGAGGCGTGGATCAACGTGTTGATTCATCATATGTCGGCATCTGTGGCTATTTCATTCGGCCATGTTGATAATATTGATGAGAATGGAAAATTGCTCAGGCAATATAAAAAATTCGACTTTTCCGACCCGAAGCTGCTAAGAATGATCAAATATTATTTTGCCGAAGATTACAATGGCAAGGCGAATATTATTTATGGCATGTATCATACGCGAGCTTTGCAAAAGCATCATATGCAAGCATCGTATAAGGATTGTTTTTTTGGCGTGGATATGCTTTTTGTATTTGACTGGCTGCAAAGGGGGGCGCTAATAAGCGATGCCTCGGTCTTATTGCACAAACGTATTGTAAAGGATGCGTCGGTGAAACGTGGTTTGTCCGAGAAGGTGAAAAACTCACTGTTCATGTTGGATCGGGTGAAATATTTTCTAGTTTATGCGGATGTGGCGAATGGGTTTTGGTGTCGGTTCCTCTTTTTAGCATGTTTTCCGGTGAAGTATTGCAAATCGTTGATGTTTAATAGCTATAGGAATTTCAGAAAAACATGGGCATCAAATTGAGGCTGGTGGATATGTTTTTATGAAAATTCTCTGCGTATTCGGCGAGCATAATTACGGCAATCGCAAGCGCGGAACCGGTTATGAATATGCCAATTTTATTCCGGCGTTGAAGAAGCTCGGACATGAGGTTGTGTTTTTTGAAAGCCTGAATAAATCCATGTACAGCGATTTTGCCGATATGAACCGGCAATTGCTTCAGAAAGTGGTGCGGGAAAAGCCCGATTTGATTTTTTTCGTGACGATGACCTGCGAAATATGGTTGGAGAGCTTGCAATTGATTCGTGAGGGCAGCGATGCGGCGTTGCTGCACTGGAATCCTGACGATTCGTGGAAATACGAGCAAAGCTCGCGCCTGATTGCGCCGGCATTCGATGTCATGGCGACAACCTATGCTTCGGCTAGCGAAAAATCGCAACGCGATGGATTGGATAATTTTATATTGAGTCAATGGGCGGCGAATAGCGCGGTCATGCAGCCGCCGCTTGCCGCCGAAGATTGCCGTTATCCGATTTCCTTTGTTGGCACGGCATACGGCAATCGCATTCGTTGGGTGGAATTGCTGAAGTCGCGCGGTATTGAGGTGGCTTGTTTCGGTCACGGCTGGCTGCACGGGCCGGTTGCCGGTCAGGATATTCCACACATTATGCGGGAATCCATGCTGAGTCTTAATTTCGCCGATTCGGGCGTGGTGCTGAAGGGAATTCGTCCGCAGCGCAGTCGCCAAATCAAGGCGCGTATTTTCGAGGTTCCGGGGGCGGGCGGATTGCTGATGAGCGAGTCGGCGGAAGGTTTGGATACGTTTTATAAACCGGACGAAGAGATTATTATATTCGAATCGGTGGACGATCTTGCCGATAAAATCAGATATATGCTGGCGCATCCTGAACAGCGCGATGCCATGGCGCAGGCTGCGTATCTGCGGACGCAGCGTGAGCATTGCTATGAAATGCGTTTTCAACCATTGTTGCAGACTGCTCTGGAACGGGCATCGGCGCGGCGTGCAGCGCGTGCAAAAGCGGAAAAACGTATTGATTTTGAATGTTTTGAGGTGATTGCTGCGCGGCATCGGCCAAGCATGTTGCTGCGGAGTTTTGGGAATGTTTTGCGCACTGTTTGCACCTTGGTTTGGGGCTCACAACGGGGGCCGAGAGCTGCGCGGCGGTTGTTGTTTGCAATAAGTTGGCGTTTAACGGGGCGTAAAACCTATACGGCCAGCGGTTGGCCGGGCAGATTGTTTTACCATGAAAGCTGAGCGGAAAATATCGCGTCTGTTTGCGGTGCATAGGAGCTGATAACGGAATGAATGTACTGGTGCTGGGCGGAAACGGTTTTATTGGTTCGCATGTGCTGGACGGCATGCTGGCTGCAGGCCACCGGGTGCGCGTGTTCGGGCATGCTCCGGAGCTTTACCGTGCGCCGCTTGCCGGTGTCGATTACGTCAGCGGGGATTTTGCCGATCATGATTTGTTGGCGGACGCATTGGTGGGCATGGATGCTGTTTGTCATCTGATTAACACGACGGTTCCGGCCACATCCAATCTGGACCCGGTGGCTGATGTGCAGAGTAATCTGGTGAATACTATTTGTCTGCTGGAGCAGATGCGGTTGAAAAATATCAAACGCATTCTTTATCTTTCGTCCGGCGGCACGGTATACGGCAATCCGCAGTATTCACCTGTTGACGAAAATCATCCGTTGCATCCGCTGTGTTCGTATGCTGTTGTTAAGGTTGCAATCGAGAATTATCTGTTTATGTATCAGCAGTTGCATGGATTTATGCCGATTGTTTTGCGCGCTTCGAACCCGTATGGGCCAAGACAGGGGCATGCCGGTGTGCAGGGGCTTATCGGAACCTTTCTTTCCCGTTTGGCTGCGGGTGAGGCCGTTGAAATATGGGGCGATGGCAAGGTGGTTCGCGATTATATCTATATTGGCGATCTTGCAGAATTATGTGTGAAAGCGTTGCAGAGCGATTGTTGTGGGGTGTTTAATGCAGGTAGTGGCAGTGGTCATTCCGTGAATGATATTGTCAGCGTTATGCGCGAAGAAATTGATGCTGATTTGCAGGTGAATTACCAAGCTGGGCGCGATTTTGACGTCAAAGAAATCGTTCTCGATATGCGTCATGCTTGCAAGACTCTTGCTTGGCAGCCGCGCACGGATTTACGTGCCGGATTGCAAGCGCATTGGCATTGGTTGCAAGCGTTGTTAGCCGATAGTGCGCACTGACTTCGTAAGGTTCGGGACGTGAAACCACAGATTACAATTGCCTTGCCTGTGTATAACGGTGCATCGACATTGGGCTTGGCGGTGCGTTCTATTATCCGGCAAAGCTTTCAGGATTGGGAACTGATTATTCTCGACGATGCGTCTTCGGATGACAGTGTCGAAGTGATGCGCGGTTTTGATGATGAGCGTATTCGTTTGGTCGAAGGTAATAAAAATATTGGTCTGTCTGCGCGGCTGAATATGGCAATGGATTTGGCCAAAGGTGAATATTTTGCGCGTATGGATCAGGATGATGTTAGTTTTCCGCATCGCTTGCAGAAACAGTTCGACTATTTGCAATCCCACCCCGCCGTCGATTTGTTATCTTCCAATGTACTGGTTTTTGCAGATGGCGGCAAGGTTCTGGGCCAATGGCAAATTGTGAATGCTGACCATCTGTTGATTTGTCGCCAGCCGTGGCGTGGGTTTTATATGCCACACCCAACATGGATGGGAACGTTGCGGTGGTTCCGGAAATATCGCTATCGTTCCAGCGCCGATGGTGTGGAAGATCAGGAATTGCTTTACCGATCTTACAGGGAAAGTTGTTTTGCATGCCTTTGCGAGCCCCTATTGGGTTATAGGGAATCAAGAACATTAAAGAAAATGTTCAGGGCACGTTTGATTGTGTTGCGAGCTTTGGGAGGCGAGGCCTATGTTCGTGGCTATTATGCAGATTTTTCAAAAATTATATTGGTACAGATTCTTAAGCTGTGTGCTGATCTTTTGAGGCATGGTTTAGGCATGTCATCGTTGCGCAATCCCTTGCAGCCGCTTGATGAGGCGACCCGATTATTATGGGCCGAATTATGGTGTAGCCTGAACAGCTCTTCGCAAAGCAGTCAAAAGGGCGGCGATTAAAGTCTATGAAGAAAATTTGTCTAATCACCTCAGCTGAATTTATTGTGCGTTCTTTCCTTATTGAACCGCTACGTGTATTGAGTCGGGAATACGATGTGAGTCTTGTGGTAAAAACAGACAATAGCGGCTTTCTTGATGATTACGGGTTGAATGTGCGGGTTATTCCTATCGCTATTGAGCGGGAGATTCGTCCGTTTGCCGATTTGCGGGCCTTATTTCGACTTATTGCATTATTCCGCCGCGAAAAATTCGATGCTGTGCATTCCATTGCCCCCAAGGCAGGTCTGCTGGCGATGTTGGCTGGTGTTTTGACGGCGCGACCAGTGCGTATTCATAGTCTAATCGGACAGGTGTGGGCGACACGAGATGGTTTGGTACGGTTTATTCTGAAAAATATAGATCGCCTGACGACGGCACTGGCGACGGATTTATTGTCCGACAGCCAATCGCAGATCGATTTTGTGCTTGACGAAGGGGTGGTGCAGGCAGGAAAAATCCGGGTGTTGGGCGACGGTTCCATTGCTGGAGTGGATGTGCAGCGCTTTAAACCGGATATGCAGGCAAGACTTGCCATGCGGGAAAAACTGGACACGCCGATGCAGGCAAACGTGGTGCTTTTTATCGGCCGACTGAAAAAAGACAAAGGGGTGCTGGATTTGGCGCGTGCTTTTGCCATGCTGGATGATCCACAGGGCATGATATGGTTGTGGATTGTCGGTCCGGACGAAGATGGGCTTGGCGACGAAATTAAATCCGCATGTGGAATACAGCGCGACAGGTTACGTTTGCACGGTTACACCCAGCATGCAGAACACTATATGGCGGCGGCGGATGTGTTTTGTCTACCCAGCTACCGTGAGGGCTTCGGGGTGACGACGCTTGAAGCGGCAGCATGCGGTTTGCCGTCCGTCGGTTCGCGTATTTACGGTGTGACCGATGCTATTCAGGAAGGCAAGACTGGCTTGCTGTTTGCGGCTGGTCATGTGCAGGAATTGGCGGAAAAGTTGCACCAGTTGCTTGCCGATGAATCATTGCGGCAGCAACTGGGTGAGGCTGCGTATCAGCGGGCTTTGCGTGATTTTTCCTGCACACGGGTGACAGGCCTGTGGCTGGATTTTTATAAGACGTTGCTTAAATCGGAACCGTCTTGATCTTCCGAACTGTGTTGCATCTGCGGCGATGCCAATATTGATGTTGTTAGCTGCTGTATTCTTTGCTTTGGTGGTCAGCATGCTGCTGAATCGCTGGTTTATTTCAGAGCGCGCACCGCTACGCATTCTCGATGCACCGAATCAGCGCTCTTTGCATCAGCATCCGACGCCGCGCACCGGCGGCATCGCTATTTTGGCTGGTGTTGCTGCCGGTTGGGTTCTGCTTGCATCAACGGGTGTTTGGCCGCATCAGTTGAATTGGATTGCCTTGGCGGCAGCAGCGGTTGCCGCGATTTCATTGTTGGATGATGTGTACGATTTGCCGCCAGCGCCCAAGTTTGCCATGCATGGGCTTGCCGCTGCATTGTTGATGGGCGGCGGCATGTATCTGCCTTGGGGCGTGTTTGGTCTTGTTTTTACTTGGCTGGCGATTGTATGGATGACCAATCTGTTTAATTTTATGGATGGTATGGATGGCTTTGCAGGTGGCATGGCTTTGGCCGGATTTACTTTTTTGGGTTTGGCCGGATGGCTGACCGGGGCGCAAAGCTATGCGGTTTTCTGTTGGCTGGCCGCCGTATCGTCATTGGGGTTTCTGCCGTTCAATTTTCCACCGGCGCGAATTTTTATGGGCGATGCAGGTTCCGCTACATTGGGGATTTTGGCGGCAGCTTTGTCTTTGTGGGGAATAAATGACGGCATATTCCATCTCTGGTTTCCGTTGCTTGTTTTTTCGCCTTTTGTTGTCGATGCAACGCTGACGCTGTTGCGCCGAAGCTTGCGTCGGGAAAAAATCTGGCAGGCGCACCGGACGCATTATTATCAGCGTCTGGTGCAGGCTGGCTGGGGTCACCGCAAGACGGTGCTTGCTGAATACTTGTTGATGCTGATGGCTGGCGGCAGCGCGTTGGTTTTGTTGCTGATGCCGGATTTCCGGCTCGCGGGCTTGATTGTCTGGTTCGCCGTTTACATACTGCTTGCCTATGTGGTGGATAGGCACTGCGCTACGCACAAAGAAGGGGCGGAATGAATATATATTGTCCGGGGATGTCTGACTGATGGCTGGATTGGCGCGCCCGCCCGACAAGCGACCGTTTCGCTGGCAAAGCCCGCTTTTGGTGTTGTTGCACGATCTTGCATGGGTTCCGGCGGCGGTTGTGTTGGCTTTTTGGGGCCGTTTTAATTTCGGTGTCATTCCCAATGATATTTTTTCCGGCATGTTGTGGATGCTGGCGGTGATGCTGCCAGTGCAAGGTGCTGTCTTCTATTTTTCCGGATTGTACCGGGGTATTTGGCGCTTTGCTTCGCTGCCCGATTTGATCCGTATTCTCAAGGCTGTTGGTGGTGGCATGGTCATTGGTTTCGTGCTGTTGTTTGTGTTGCAACGGCTCGAAGGTGTGCCGCGTCCCGCCTTGGTGCTTTATCCGCTGTTTTTGACGATTGGATTGACGTTGCCGCGTTTATTATACCGCTGGTGGAAGGATCGCGCGCTGCATTTGTCGATGAACCGCAAGCGGGCGCTGATTATCGGCGCGGGCACGGCGGGCGAGCAATTGATGCGCGAATTGCTTAAATCGGGACCTTACGATGCCGTCGGTTTTCTCGACGATGCCGATCGGCGGCAGGGGCAAGAAGTGCATGGCGTGCGCGTCATCGGCAGGTTGGCCGATCTTGAAAAAGTGGTTCGTAGTTTTGCTGTCGATGTGGTGTTGCTGGCTATTCCGACTGCGCCGCGTCAGTTGGTGCGGCAGGTCAGCGAGCAGTGCCGCAGCATGGATGTGCCGTGCCGTATTTTGCCGTCGTTGGCGGAATTGGCTGATGGCAGTGTGGCGATTAGTCAGTTGCGCGAGGTAAGCATCGAGGATGTGCTGGGCCGCGAGGCCATTGCGCTGGACAATGCCGCTATCGGCGAATTTCTGCGTGGTAAACGTATTCTGGTGAGCGGGGCCGGTGGCTCTATCGGTTCGGAATTGTGCCGGCAAATTGCGCATGCATCTCCGGAAAAACTGGTCATGCTGGAGCAATCGGAGCTTAATCTGTACAACATCGAGCAGGAATTACGCGGCAATGCCGATGCCGATTCGAATATCGATTCGAGATATGCACTGGTGTTAGGCGACGTGCGCGATGCCAGCCGCATGCAGTGGTTGTTCGAAGAATTCCGTCCGCAAATAGTATTTCATGCCGCCGCCTACAAGCATGTACCGTTGGTCGAGGAAAATCCGGCGGAAGGTGCGAAAACCAATCTGCTGGGTACGGCACAAATCGCTGATTTGGCCGTGCAATACGGTGTTGAAAAAATGCTGTTGGTGTCTACCGACAAAGCGGTAAATCCGGCCAATGTGATGGGTGCAACCAAGCGCGCCGCCGAGATTTATTGCCAGAATCTGGATGCGCGCAGTGCCGATACGGCGTTTATTACCACGCGTTTTGGCAATGTGCTCGGTTCGACAGGCAGTGTGGTTCCTAAATTCCGCAAACAGATTGCCGAGGGCGGTCCGGTGACGGTGACGCACCCGGATATGACGCGTTATTTCATGACCATTCCGGAAGCCGTTATTTTAATCTTGCAGGCGGGGGCGATGGGTTCTGGCGGCGAGATTTTTGTGTTGGATATGGGCGAACCGGTGAAAATTGTCGATCTGGCCGAGCAGATGATTCGTTTGTCCGGCCTGCAACCGGGCGAAGATATTGAAATCGTTTATTCTGGCCTGCGGCCGGGTGAAAAGATGTATGAGGAATTGTTTTATCAAGCCGAGAAATTGCAGCCGACCATGCATGCCAAAATCATGCTGGCCCGTTCGCAGCAAGTCGCGTGGCAAGAATTCGTGGATCAGCGGGATGCACTGGCGCTTGCTTGCGCGCAGCGCGACCTCGACGAGGTACATCGTTTGTTGCGCAGCATGGTTCCCGAATACCAGCCCGATGCTGCCGACAGCTCATCCTGAGGCGTTTCGAATTCCCAACTGATGTCTGAAACTATTGTCGATATTGCCGTGTTTTGTCCGATGCGGCGCTTGTTTAGCTACCGTTGGCCGTCCTCGCTAGGTGTTGTGCAGGGCGGTTTGCGCGTGCGTGTTCCTTTCGGGCGCAGTATGCGTGGCGGCATCGTTATCGGCGAATCTGCCGACGATGTGCCGCGTGAGGGCTTGAAATCGGTTGCCGATTGCTTGGATATTGCACCGCTTTATGATGCCATGCGATTGCGCTGGCTGGCGCGCGGCGGACGTTATTATGCGGCCTGTCCCGGCGAATTTCCGGAGATTGCACTGGCCTGGGCGGCAGAAGATAAACGCCGCTGGCGCGTTGTCGATGCAGGTGAGCTGAAAGCGCAGGATGCGCCGTTGGCCGAAGCATTTGCAGCGCGCAGTGTGCTTTCGGTGACGACGTTGCGGCGCAAGCTTCCTGCCGAAGGGTGTTATTTCCGCATTGCCAAGGCTGCTCAAGCGGGTTTATTGGTCGAGCACATGTCTGAGCAAAATGTCGATAGACCGTCCGCCGATTCGGAACAAGAGCCTGTAACACTAAATTCCGCGCAACAAACAGCGTTGGGTGCGTTACTGGCAGCGCAGGGTTTTTCGCCTTTCCTGTTATTCGGCTGCACCGGTTCGGGTAAAACCGAGGTGTATTTGCGTGCCGCCGCCGAACGGGTGCAGGCGGGCGGGCAGGTGTTGATTTTAGTACCGGAAATCGGTCTGACACCGCAATGGTTGGCGCGTTTACGCGAGCGTTTTTCGCGGGTGACGGTGTGGCATTCGGGATTGACCGATGGCGAGCGTCTGCGGGTGCGCAGCGAATTGCCGGAGACGCAAGTGTTGGTCGGTACACGCTCGGCGTTGTTTTTGCCGTTAGCGAATTTATCGATGATCGTCGTCGATGAGGAGCATGATGCCTCGTTCAAACAGCAGGACGGCGTGCATTATCACGCGCGCGATTTGGCGGTGTTGCTGGCGCAGGAGAGTGCTGTGCCGATTATTCTCGGCAGTGCCACCCCGGCTCAGGAAAGCTGGTTGGCGGCCAGCGAAGGGCGTTATCACTTGCTGGAATTGCCCGAACGCATCAGTGCGCATGCCGCGCCGATGATTGAGCGGGTGGATATGCGCGATGTGCAAGCGCCGCTTTCCGAATTGCTGCTGGCAGCGCTGGCCGAGGTGAAACGGCAAGGGCGGCAGTCGCTGCTGTATCTGAATCGGCGCGGTTATGCACCGGCGCTGATGTGCAGCGCTTGTGGCGAAGTCCCTGAGTGTCCGGCTTGTTCGTTGCGTTTGACCTTGCATCGCAAACGTCGCCAATTGCGCTGTCACGCCTGCGGTTTTGTGCGCGCCGCACCTGTTGTTTGCGAGGTTTGTGGTGAGGATGCATTGCTGCCGATGGGCGAGGGAACGGAAAAGGTCGAGGAGCAGTTGCAGCAAGCCTTGCCGGAATTGAATTTTGCGCGATTAGACCGCGATGCGGTGCGCAATAGCGGGCGTTTGCTGAAGGTGCTGGATGATTTTTCCGCCGGTCGTCTGGATTGTCTTCTCGGCACGCAAATGCTGGTCAAAGGGCATCATTTTCCGAATGTGACCTTGGTCGGTGTGGTCAATGCCGATCTCGGCCTGTCGCTGCCCGATTTTCGCGCCGGTGAGCGCTGGTGGCAGCAGCTTACGCAAGTGGTCGGGCGCACCGGACGCGGCGAACATGCCGGGCGGGTGCTGGTGCAAACGCGCCATTGCCAAGCGGCATGGTTGTCGCGCATCGGCGATGCGCAGGCCAAGGCAACGCTGGATGAGGAAATGGAATTACGAAAAGCGCTGAATTATCCGCCGTTCGCACGCTGGGTGCGGCTGGTTTTTTCCGCACGTCGCGCCGAACCGGCACAAAAGGCGGCGGAAGATGCGGCTTTGATGTGTCAGCGGATGCCGAAAGCGGTGCAAGTCGCCGGGCCGATGCCGTGTGCGATTGAGCGTTTGGCGGGGCGTTATCGTTTTGAATTGGTGTTGCGCGATGCCGGTCGTCAGAATTTACCGTGGCAGCTTGCCCCGTTGCTGGCGCATCTGCGCTTGCCGTCGGGTGTGCGTTTGAAAGTGGATGTCGATCCGTTGGATATGATGTGAATCTTTCCGGTCATCAAACGAGCTGCATGCGGGCATCTTCCGGTGTTTGTTTTAGGCGGCTTCATTTAGCGAGGGGGTGCTTGCAGCCTGGAAAATGGCATAATGATTCTTGCCGGATTGTTTGATGCTGTACATGGCCTGATCGGCAAGGTGTGTGAGCTCGTCAATATCCCGGGCGTGTTGGGGGTATATGGAGATGCCGATGCTGCAGCCGACCTGCAGTATTTCCTTGCTCCAGACGACGGGCCTTGAAATTTCGCTGATCAGCTTGCCGGCTAGTATTTCCATGTCTGCGGGGATATCCACATTCCGCTGCACGACGGCGAATTCATCGCCGCCGATACGGGCGATAATATCGGATTCGCGGACAGTGTTTCTCAGGCGCCTAGCGATATGTTTGAGTACTTCATCTCCGGCCTGATGACCGAAACCGTCGTTTACTTGTTTGAAGCCATCCAGATCTAGTATCAGGAAGGCGAAAGATGTGTTTTCACGTTTGGCGACGCACATTTCGTGCTCAATGCTTTCAAGCAATGCCATCCGGTTAAACAGCCCGGTCAAGGTGTCGTGCATGGATAGCGTCCGAAATCGTTCCTCAGCTTCTTTTTGCGTGCTGATATCTGTGAGAAGAGCAACATAACTGACCACTCTGCCGTCGTTGTCGTAAACAGCGCGGATACCGACAGAAAGATAGATTTTCTGGTTGGTCATATGGTTCAGCACCTCGTTGCGCCACATGCCCGAGGTTTGCAGGGAATTGATGATTTCTCCGTCGCCGATGTCTTGCACGCCGGCAGTTTTATTGATCAGTTCAAACAGATTCTGGCCGATGAGGACGCCGGTTTCCCAGCCCAGTAAATCGCGAATTGCCGGATTTGCACTGGTGATGACGCCATTCTCGTCTGCAGTGATAATTCCGTCCGGCGAGTGATTGAAAACATACCGGCTGATGGAAAATTGTTTCTCGGTTTTTTTGATTTGCCGCATGTTAAGAATGAACTGAACAAGACCGAGCAGCATGGTCAGCAGAACCAGTACGGAAAGCACAAGGATGATATCGCTGGTTTTGCTTGCCTGAAGTTCCGCCTCTTTCTGGTATTGATAGACAGCGAGATCGAGTGTCTC
>JAJRWP010000110.1 GCA_021545645.1 Zetaproteobacteria bacterium
TAGCTTGGCTTCGCCGACACCGGAAATATCCAGCATTTGTGTCTCGTTGCCCGGTTTAACGGCGGCCATTTCGATCAACGTTTTATCCGGGAAAATCACATAGGGCGGCACGTTTTGTTCGTTTGCCAAGCTGCTGCGCAGGGTGCGCAAAGCCTCGAATAACAACTGATCCTGCGCGGATAAGCTTTGCATGCCCGGTCGGGGCGTTCTGGATTTCTTCTTTTTGCTTTTCGAGACCTTGCGCAATTTCCGCAGCATCACCGTTTGCGGTGTTTCGCTGCGTTTGAGCAACGGCCAAGCTTTTTCCGTCAATTTCAGCACCCCGTAACCTTCCGTATCCGCAATCAGATAGCCGTGCGCAAGCAATTGGCGGAAAATACCGCGCCATTCGTAGCTGCTGTGCTCACCGCCGATGTTGAAGGTGCTGATTTGGTCATGGCGGTTGCGCTTGATGCGTTCATCGTCTTTTCCAATGAGAATATCAATCACATATTGCGCCCCGAAACGCTGTTCGCTGCGGTAAACACAGGAAAGCGCCTTCTGCGCGGCCACCGTGGCATCCCATGTCTCGGGCGGATTGAGGCAATTATCGCAATTCCCGCAAGGCTGGCGCATGGATTCGCCGAAATAAGCCAGCAATACCTGCCGCCGACAGGAAATCAACTCGCACAAGCCCAGCATGGCATCGGTTTTCTGCAACATCACGCGCTTAAACCGCTCTTCGGCATCGCTTTTTTCGGTAAACAGACGCAAATTAATCACATCGTTCAATCCGTAACTCATCCACGCATCGGCTGCCAACCCGTCGCGTCCGGCGCGCCCTGTTTCCTGATAATAGGATTCGATATTTTTCGGCAGATTCATGTGCGCGACAAAACGCACGTCCGGTTTATCAATACCCATACCGAAAGCAATCGTGGCAACAATAATCAGCCCGTCTTCGCGCAAAAAACGCTGCTGATGGCGCTGGCGAATGTCCTGTTTTAATCCGGCATGGTAGGGCAACGCAGTTCGCCCCTTGGCGGATAGCCATTCGGCGGTGGTTTCGACATTTTTACGGCTCAAACAATAAACAATCCCGGCATCGTCGGCATGTTTTCCCTGCAAAAACGACCACAAGGCATCGCGGCTGTTGCCGGATTCGGCAATCGCGTAATGGATATTCGGTCGATCGAAGCTGTTGACGAACACCTGTGCCTCTTGCAGCGCCAATTGTTCGATAATTTCCTTGCGCGTGCGCGCATCGGCGGTGGCGGTGAGGGCGACTCTCGGCACATTCGGAAAACGCGTATGCAACATCGAAAGCTGCTGGTATTCCTTGCGGAAATCATGCCCCCACTGCGATACGCAATGTGCTTCGTCGATAGCAAACAGACTGATTTCGCAACGGTCGAGAAGATGCAACATGTTTTCGTTCAACAAACGTTCGGGGGCCATGTAAAGCAGATCGAACGAACCGGCCAGCAAATCATCTTCGATCAAACGCTGCTCGCCCGGCGATAATGTGGAGTTCAAAAACGCCGCACCAATGCCCAATTGCCGCAACGCATCGACTTGATCCTGCATCAAGGCAATCAACGGCGACACAACAATCGCCGTACCGCTGCGCATCAGCGCCGGAATCTGATAACAGATGGATTTCCCGCCTCCGGTCGGCATCAGCGTCAGCACATCGTCGCCACCGCTCAACGCCGCGATAATTTCCGCCTGATGATGGCGAAAATCGTCATAACCGAAGGTCGATTTCAGTATCTGCCGGGCATTTTGCGATTTTTTCATAAACCGGAATTATTCACCATCGCGTATCGTCTGTCATACATTCACCATGCGACCCCCCTCATACCTCCCATATGCAAAAAAAAGGGCCGCAACATGTGCTGCGACCTTCTTTCTTTCCCGAAAATTCGGCCCCGAACCACGACGGAGGTGATCCGGAGCCGAATGAATCCACGGAAATCCCTACGGCAGAACCGAGATTTCAACCCGTCCGATAAACGGCGTCAGCGGCGTTCCGCCGCCAAAGCCCGGCGCACACGAGCTCATCACCGCGCCGCCATTGAACGATATTTCACCTGCAGGCGTCCATGTGCCGCCAAAGACAAAGCTGCGTAGCGTCCCCGCATTGGAAGTTTGCCGCTTATACGGTGCCACCAGCAACTTGAGATTCTGGTAATACACTCCGCCGCCCGGCGCAGCCACGGTAATCACGTATCCATTACCCAAATCACCGCCACACCCGGCATTGGTCGAATTTTGCCCCGAGATCATCAGTTCATCACCATTATCCAGCAATATCTTACGATCGTGCAAATCACGATTATACTGGCTATTTACAGACGCCGTGGACGTAACCTGATTATTTGTCCACGCACCCACTTTACTTCCTGTCGCCTGATAAACAATCACACCACCTGCATCGCGCACCGTGATACGAACCGTATTGCCCGTCGCCGCAACGCATTGATCAAAATACGTGTTGTTGGTCAAATCTTCCGCCGTGGTATTATTAAACGCAAAACAACTACAAAAAGCCGGAGATGGCTGACCCGTTAGGGAATAGAGCTTACAAAGCGCATCCTGCACAGCTGGGTCGGCTGGCCCCGGCGGACCTTGCACACCATCCAAGCCTAGAGGGCCTGCCAGCCCCGGCGGGCCAGTCAAACCAATCGGGCCCTGCGGACCTGTAGCTCCAGTAGCGCCAGTCAAGCCAATCGGCCCCTGCGGACCGGTTGCGCCAGTTGCGCCTTTAGCACCAGTCAAACCAATCGGGCCCTGCGGACCAGTTGCGCCAGTCGCACCTTTTGCACCGGTCGCACCTTTAGCCCCGGTCAAACCAATCGGGCCCTGCGGACCAGTTGCGCCAGTCAAACCAATCGGACCTTGCGGACCAGTTGCACCAGTCGCACCTTTTGCACCGGTCGCACCTTTAGCGCCAGTCAAACCAATCGGACCTTGCGGACCAGTTGCGCCAGTCAAACCAATCGGACCCTGTGGACCAATTGCACCCGTCGCGCCTTTAGCCCCGGTCAAGCCAATCGGGCCTTGCGGACCAGTTGCGCCAGTCAAGCCAATCGGGCCCTGCGGACCGGTTGCGCCTGCCACGCCAGCTGGACCCTGCGGACCAACGATCTTAATAACTTCTTTATCCTTGTGTTCTTTCTTATCCTTATCGTCATCCCCTGCAAACGATGGCTGAGCAAACGCGCTCAACGCAAACAGCAAGCCTGCGCTCAGTGCGATACTCGCGGATTCAACTCGTAAGTGCAACTTTGATGAGGGTTTGAAAGAGCAAGCTGCGGTAGCAGCCTTGCATTTTTCAGACACCACTCGTCAAAGGAGCAAGAATGGACTACACGCAGCTTACCCAAGAGCAACGGTATCAGATTGCCGTGCTCAAGAAAGCCGGACATATGCAGGTTGAAATTGCTGATATGATTGGCGTCGACAAATCAACGATCAGCCGCGAACTATCTCGTGGTACAGGACAGCGCGGTTACAGAGCCAATCAGGCCCATCGCCTAGCCATGCAGCGCAGGCAACTGAAGGTGAAGCAATCTATCACCGCCGAGGACTGGCGGCGTATTGATGCACTTCTGCGTCTGGAATGGTCGCCGGAAGAAATCGGCGAACGGTTGAGACTCGAAAACAGGCGCTTCGTCAGCCATGAATGGATTTACCAGCACATCTATGCGGACAAGCGGAATGGCGGCAACCTGCACACTTTCCTGCGTTGTCAGAAGCAGCGCAAGAAGCGCTACGGCTCTAATGATCGTCGGGGTAAAATCCCCAACCGTATCGGCATTGAACAGCGCCCGGCCATTGTTGACCGGAAGGGGCGCATCGGCGACTGGGAAGGCGACACCATCATCGGCAAGGGGCATAAAGGAGCCATTGTCTCGCTGGTCGAACGCAAATCCATATATACCCTACTGGGCAAGGTAGAACGCAAGAAGGCCGATCTGGTCGCTGATATGGAGATCCGTTTACTCTCACCGTTCAGGGACAGGGTACATACCATCACCAACGACAACGGATTGGAGTTTGCAAGTCACCAGAAGGTGGCCGAGAAGCTTAAGGCCGACATCTTCTTCGCTCATCCATACGCATCATGGGAGCGAGGCTTAAACGAAAATACCAACGGCCTAGTGCGGCAATACATCCCCAAGAGTCGAAAGTTCGCGACAGTCACTGATGCTGAGGTTGACTTCATCATGCATCGGCTCAATCATCGACCAAGAAAAACGCTGGGATACAGAACACCGTATGAGGTGTTCTTCAATACCAGAACTCAACTCACCGGAGTTGCACTTGGTAGTTGAATCCGCGACTCTTCATATGGATTCTTTTCACGAGAAACCCCCTCCTGCTAATTGGTTTGTTCCAACAATTAAACGAGATGAGTTCCCTCTCACCAACGCATGCAACAGTACGGGCAACCGTCTATCCAGTCAAATGATTCTCACTATCTTTCTGCTGCCGCATTTTTACGGCTGCTCAGTCCTCGGTAGGAGGTATCTCACAAGAACGGTAGGCACTGATGCTGGACAGCGTGGATACCGTATAAGGAACAATCATGGTCAGACCGACTTTCAGCCAATCGGCCATCTGCATACTGCCGTCAATGATGGCATCGCCATGATTAATCAGCGCCAGAACCGGGCCGACAATCAGCGCAAATTTAGTCGCCGTGCGAATCACCTGCCAGCGTGTGGCGATTTTGATGGCGGTGCGCATATTAAATCAACCGCGCCGCCTGCACACCGATCCATGTCAGCAACAAACAAACAATCACCTGTCCCAAAACATTGGCCGCAGCAAAGCCATACGCGCCCTGTTCCAGCAGGCGAACCGACTCCAGCGAATAGGTGGAAAAGGTGGTAAATGCGCCCAAAAGACCGACAGTAAGCATCAAGCGCAACAATTCACCGGCCGTCGAACGCTCAATCAGATAAACAAACAAAAAACCGAGCAGAAAACTACCCAAAGCATTGACCGCAAATGTTCCCCACGGGAACGCACTGCCTGTTGTCCGCTGAATCGCCCCGGCCAGCAACCAGCGCATTGATGCGCCGATAGCACCACCGGCAGCAACCGCCAAAAGCTGCTTCATGCTCCAAGCTCCTTCTTTTGCTCAATATCTCTTTTGCGTTTCGCCAACCAGCGCAGGCGTTCGCCCAATTTGCGCTCGAAACCGCGATCCGTCGGCGCATACAAACCCGTAACCTGCACCGCGTCCGGCACATGCCGCTGATCAATCACCGCATCGTCGGCGTTGTGTGCATATTGATAGTCCGCGCCGTGACCCAACTCTTTCATGAGTTTCGTCGGTGCATTGCGTAAATGCATCGGCACTGCCGCATGCGATGAATTTTTAGCCAACTTTCGCGCCGATTTTTCAGCCATGTAGGCGGCATTGCTTTTTGCTGCCAGCGCCAGATAAATCACCGCCTCAAAAAGCCCCTGCTCGCCTTCCGGTGAACCGAGAATTTCATACATGCGTTGTGCATTCAAGCATACCGTCAATGCCTGTGGGTCAGCCAGACCAATATCCTCGGTAGCCATGCGAATCAACCGCCGGGAAATATATAACGGCTGCTCGCCCGCCTCCAACATGCGCGCCAACCAATAAACCGCCGCATCGGCATCCGAATCGCGCACACATTTGTGCAACGCGGAAATGATGTCGTAGTGAAAATCGCCGTTGCGGTCGTATTGTGCCGATTTGCGGCTCCAATGCGCCTGCACCTGCTGCAGCGACCAGCATTGTTCTGGCCCGGCGGCAACCAACGCTTCCAACGCATTGAGTGCGTAACGGGCATCACCGGCAGCGGCTTCTGCCAGCCAACCGTGCGCAGCTTTATCAATGGAAAAATTCGCCGCCTCAACGTTCAGCGCCAGCAAAGCACGTTCAATAATCTGCCACATCGCGGCGCTATCCAGCGGCTCAAGCACAATCACCCGGCAACGCGAAAGCAGTGCATTATTCAGCGAAAACGATGGGTTTTCGGTGGTTGCGCCAACCAGCACCAGTGTGCCGTCTTCGATATACGGCAGCAGCACATCCTGTTGCGCCTTGTTAAAACGATGAATTTCATCGAGAAAAAGCAGATAACTGCGTCCTTCGCCTTTGGCCTGCGCAACCACCCGCTGCACCTCGGCCTTGCCCGCAGAAACTGCCGAAAGCCGCGCAAACGGCATATCCGCCGCCTGCGCCATAATATTGGCCAGCGTTGTCTTGCCGACGCCGGGCGGTCCCCAGAAAATACAGGAAGCGGCACGTCCTTCGTTGAGCAATGCGGCAAACCACGAATCGGCAGCGGTTAATTCCGTCTGCCCGACCACCTCAGCCAAGCATTTGGGCCGCAAGCGATGTGCCAGCGGTGCTATACCGCCAGTATCGTCAAACAGCTCGCGAACGTTCAGAAAGGACCTCAGAAATGCTTGGCAATCGACAGCGCCAGACTCTGCTGACGCGTCCTGTATTTGCCGTCGAAAGCTCCGCTGCCACTGATGGTGCGCGATGGCGCATAGGCATAGACATAGGCCAGATTGAGGTTCACGCCGAACATATCGCCGCCGACACCCAGCGACAAACGATGCGTATTGGCATCGACAACACGCGCATTAAATGCCGTGTCCTTGCTGGCCGCCTGATCGAAGGTATAACCGAAACGAAGTGCCGTTCCCTCGCGCCAGAACCAAGTTAAGCCCGTCATCAATGAAAAACTATCGCCCATATTCAATGCATTGCGTTCACTCGTTGTGCCCACCACATCCAAATCCTTCAACGTTGACCAGCGCGACCATGAGGCATCCACTTCAAAACGAACGGCATCGGAAAACACATGCATCGCGCCAATGCGCAACACATCCGGAAGCGGCACATTCACCTTCGCGCCGCCACTGACCGCGCCGGTCGCCGTACCGCTAAGATTCAGCGTCGCACCACTGCGCAGCAACGCGCCAAACGACCATGCCGGTCGCGGATGCCACAACACGCTGACATGGCCGCCGAATGTGGCATTATCGGTACCGTTAAATGTGGTCGTGGCGCTATTGATATCGCCCTGCGCCACATACCAATCGGCTCCGCCAGCCACCGCCAGACTGCTACTCAATGCATAAACCACATCGACAGCCGTATGCAGCACATCAATGGTTGTCCTTTCAGCAGCACCGCCGAAGGCATTTTTCCAACCGCTATTTAATGCATAAGGAAGATCAAGCGCAAAACCGACGCCCCAACGGCTGTCTGCCGGCATCCAATTGCCGTAAAGACCGGACAGGTTGACCATACTTTGGTCATTGAACGGCGTGCCACGCGCCGCCGATTGTATTACCGACTGATCCCGGGAACGCAACGCCCCCGAAAACGCCATGTTGACCCCCGGCTGCCAAGCCAAACCGGCCGGATTGTAAAACATCGCACTCGGATCGTCGGCTGTGGCGGTAAAGGCATTACCCATGCCAGCTGCAGTGGCCGACATATCCAATCCGGCCAGTGCAGCAGCATCGGCCTTCGGCATCGGCAGCAAACCGCCAAGCATCAGTAGTATCCATAAATAACGTTTCATCATATCCGTTTCCAATTTGCTAAATTTCATTTCTTCCGCGCCATTGCCGGCAAGCCAACACATGCCCCTCACCTAAGCGGCACAACATCCACACCATCGGGAGCAACAAAAGCAAAACGACCGGCATCCGGAGCCGTCAATTGCATCCGCTCAAGAATCAAACGATTGCTGTTGCCCAACGTATCAACACTCTCGATATAAGCCAACTGCGCACGCCGCACGCCGACCCAAACGCGTGTGTTATCGCCAATGCGCACATAATAGCGGTGTTCCCCGGCATCCGCCTTAAGCAGATGCACATCATCAATACCAATCGAGCCATCAAGCAAGCGAATTACCGACGGATCGACATCGCGCATCTCTTTAAGCACCGTCACCTGCATCAAATCCGGTTCGTAATGCCAGATACTAAAGCCATCACTGACAAACAACTGCTCAAACGGCTGCACATAACGCCAACGAAAACGCCCCGGTGTCAGCACATCCACTTCGCCACGGTAGCGCTGCACCGAACCATCGGAAAAACGAATACGCTGGGTAAACGCCGCCGAAAAACCACCGGCCTGCGCCAGTGATTTCAATGCCTTGGCAAGCTCGCTAGGCATGGGCGCTGCCGCATGCAACGGCGGCTGCCAAAGCAGCACAAACAACGACACAATCAGCGGTAAAAACAGGCCTCGGCGCATCATTCGACGCCCCCGCCGCCTTCGTCCAACGATCTGGCCAACACCTTGCGCATGCCGCCGGAACCGGGTGGCGTCACCAAACCGTCGCGTTCCATCTGCTCGACGATGCGGCTGGCCCGGTTATAACCGACGCGCAAATAGCGCTGCACCATGGATACCGAACACTGGCCTTTCTGCACCACCAAATCGGCGGCTTCATCATATTTACTATCGGTTTCGTTACCATCCGGGCCGTTGTCATCGCCTGCATCGGCAACCTCGAACACCTCTTCGCGGTATTCCGGTTTGCCCTGCGCCTTCAAATGCTCGACCACGTCAAATACTTCGGCATCGGAAACAAACGCACCATGCACACGGCGCAAATTCTGACCACTGCTAAGAAACAAGGAATCGCCGTGACCAAGAAGCTGCTCGGCACCCATTTGATCAAGAATCGTGCGCGAATCGATGCGCGAAGACACTTGAAAAGAAATACGGCTGGGCAGATTGGCCTTAATCAGACCGGTAATCACATCGACGCTGGGCCGCTGGGTCGCCAAAATCAGGTGCAAACCGGCGGCGCGCGCCTTTTGCGCCAGACGGCAAATCGATTGCTCCACCTCTTTGCCCGCCACCATCATCAAATCGGCCAACTCATCAATAATGATAACAATAAACGGCAAACGTTCGGCATCTTTCTCTTTGCTCACCGCCTTGTTGTAGCCATCGAGATTGCGCACCTTGGCTTCAGACATCAGCCGATAGCGCCGCTCCATTTCATAAACCGCCCAAGCCAGCGCCTTGGCAGCCTTGTGCGGATTGGTCACCACCGGCACCAGCAAATGCGGAATATCGTCGTACATCGACAATTCGAGCATTTTCGGATCGACCATAATCAGCCGCAAATCGGTCGGTGTATGGGTCATCAGCAGCGAACAAATCATCGTATTCACCGCCACCGACTTGCCCGAACCTGTGGTGCCGGCAATCAGCAAATGCGGCATTTTCGCCAGATCGGTAACCACCGGGTGACCGGAAATATCCACCCCCAAGGCCATCGGCAGGGTGTGTTTCTTGGTAGAAAATTCGGGACTAGCCAACACCTCGCGCATAAACACCATGTCGCGTTCTTCGTTGGGAATTTCGATGCCAATCACACTCTTGCCGGGAATATTCCCGGCCACACGCACCGATACCGCACTCATCGAACGCGCCAAATCGTCCTGCAAGGCGGCAATGCGACTGACCTTGGTTCCCGGTGCCGGTTCCAGCTCGAATTGCGTGACTACCGGGCCGGGTTGCACGGCAACCACCTCGCCTTCGACCCGGTAATCCATCAATTTTTTCTCAAGCAAGCGGGCCATCGCAGTTAGCGATGCATCATCATGTTTGCGGCGTTTTTTGTCCGGCGTGGAAAACAGCGTCAGCGACGGCAGCTTGAAACCGCTGGACGCCGGTTCATCCAGTGGCAATTCCGTCTGTTGTTGTTCGTGCGCCTGTTTGGACACCTTGATTTTGGCCTTGGCCGCCACGCTCGGCTCCGATTTCAAGGCTTTAGCCGGCGCTTTCCGCTTTTTCACCGCCCGTTCTTCGCGCGCCTGCATGCGCTCCTTGCGTCCGGCCAATTTAGCGCGCAATTGCACCGTGACATTGCGCAGCATTTCCCGGCCCTTGCCAAGCAAACGCAACAAATGGCGCAGCAGTTGCAGCAAGGAAATATGCGAAGCAGCAACAAAGCTGCTCAAGATCAGCGCCACAAGCAGCACATCCCGGCCAAGCGCATGCAATGGCCGACTCAAGGCATCGGCAATCATGCCGCCCAACGCACCGCCGGAACCGGCCGGAAGCTGCGGCGATAATCCGGCAAACCAAGCGCCGTGTGCCGCCATCAATGCCGATATGCCAAGCAGCAACGGCAACCAGAACAGCGACGTCCAACCGCCCAAAAGCGGTGTTTTGCCGCGCGCCATCCGGTAAACAACCGCGCCCAGCAGCAACAGCCACAACCATGCCGTATAACCGAATAACTGGTAGAAAAAATCCGCCGCATAAGCACCGAATAAACCGACATGATTGGCAACCACATTGCCCGATACCGCATGATTAAATGACGGATCGAGCGGCGTAAAACTATACAGTGCAAGCCCCAGCGTCAGCGTCAGCGCCGCAACGAGCATCGCCACCGCCTCCACCATCAAATGACGCATCTTCACGCCTCTAACACCACCGGCAACAACATGGGCCGACGGCCATGCCGCTGCTTGAACCAGCGGCGCAGAAATAAACGCACTTCTTCATGCGCGGCTTCTTCGTCGGACAGAACTTCAGCAGGCAGGGCGTGCAAATGCCGCTCCATTTCCGTCGCCAGTTCTTCAAGCACTTCCTCGCCGACTTCCTGATGCAACACCCCGCGCGCGGCAATTTCCGGCGCACGCACCAAGCGACCATGTTGGCGGTCGATCAATACAAACGCCGTAACAATGCCGTCGCCGGCGAGAATACGCCGGTCGCGCAACACCATACCGTCGATTTTATCGCGCTGACTGCCATCGACAAACACCGCTCCGGCAGAAAAAGTATCGCCCAAACGCGCCCCGGCCTCATCCACAACAAGACTTTGTCCATTTTCGGCAATCAGCACCCGATCTTCGCCAATACCGGTAGCCATACCCAGATGTTTATGCTCAATCAGATTGCGATATTCGCCGTGTACCGGATAAAGATAACGCGGACGGGTAAGCTGAATCATGGTTTTTAATTCGTGTGCCTGCGCATGCCCAGACACATGCAGTGGCGCTTGTCCGGCGTGCATCACGCGCGCACCGCGACGATAAATATGACTGAACAACCGGTGAATCACCCGCTCATTCCCCGGAATCATCGACGATGAAAAAATCACCAAATCGCCCGGCCCGATTTTAATACCGGAAAACTGGCCCATGGCAATGCGCCCCAGTGCCGCCCGCGACTCGCCCTGCGAACCGGTGGCAATAATCAGCAGGTTGGCGTCCGGTAATTGCCCGGCCTGTTTAATATCCACCAGCTGTCCGGCTTCGATACTCAGCCGGTTCATGCCGCGCGCAATACCGACATTGCGTTCCAGACTGCGCCCGGCCAGCGCCACGGTGCGTCCGGCAGCCACCGCCGCATCAATAATCTGCTGAATACGGAACATATTCGAACTGAATGTCGTGACCACGACTTTTCCGCTACACCCGGCCACCGCCTGTTTCAAAGCCGGGCCGACACTGCGTTCCGACGGTCCGCTGCCGGCGCGCGTCGCATTGGTCGAATCCGAAGCCAACAACAACACGCCTTTATCACCCAGTGCAGCAAAACGGTGCAGCGCCGTGGCCCGCCCGTCGAGAGGAGCGGGATCGAATTTGAAATCGCCGGTATGAATCACCGCGCCCAGCGGTGTGTGCAGGGCGATGGACACGGCATCCATAATCGAATGGGTGACCGGAATCGCTTCCACGCCAAAAGGCCCGACCTCAATGCGCCCTTCTTCGGGCAAGGGCCGCAAATCGCCTTTGTAACCTTGTATTTCGCTTAATTTTCCAGCCAAAAGCCCCAGCGTCACTTCCGTGCCGTACACCGGCACATCAAGCTGCGGGAGCAGAAATGGCAAACCGCCGATATGATCCTCGTGACCATGGGTGAGCAACACCGCATGCACATGAATACCCAAATCGCCCAGTGCGGCAATATCCGGTATCACCACATCCACGCCATGCTGTCCCGGCTCTGGAAAACCCATGCCGCAATCGACAATCACGCCCTCGTTGCCGAGCGCATAAAGCATCATATTCTTGCCGAATTCGCCAACCCCACCGAACGGAAACAGCCGTAATCTAAGGTCGGAATTCGTCGATTCGGAACTCATGCGGCGTGCCTGCTGCCCGGTTTAACCGCTGGCAATATCCCTTCGCGGCACAACGGACAATCCTCCGGCGCATACGACGGCACATTCAATTTGAGCAAGGTTTGATGCGGCACATCGAAACGCCCTTCGGCATCCGGTGCGCGGTCAACAACCGCCAATACTTCCAACGGCAGACCGCCGTGCTCGCGTACCACAGCCATGCATTCGCACACCGAACCGCCGGTGGTAATCACATCTTCGACAACCAACACGCGCGCACCTTGGGTGAAAGAAAATCCGCGTCTGAGGCTCATCACCCCTTCTTTGCGTTCGGTAAAAATCAGTGGTTTATTCAATGCCCGCGCCACTTCGTGACCGATAATCAAACCACCCAGCGCCGGAGCAACCACCACATCGACATTCTGTGTGGCGGCCAACTGCGCCAATTCGCGCCCCAGCACCTCGGCATGCGCCGGATGCATCAGCACTTTTGCCGATTGCAAATAGCGCGGCGAATGCCTGCCACTGGACAGCACAAAATGGCCGTTCAGCAACGCGCCGGAATCTTCGTAGATGGAAAGCAATGCCTGTTCGTTCATGGAAATCCTTGTCGAATCAATATTTAAGCGAAGTCCGCCGCAGTGTAACAGCATTCCCTAAAGCGACAAAACCATGCTAAGGAAGCGCAAATGCACGCCCCGGCAAGGCCTTTGCCGTATTTATCCGTCGGCAGCATCTGCTAGCCTTCGCGGATGTTCAATCATTCGCCGAAAAGAGACTTATTATGCCTGTAAAAGCAGTCCTGCTCGATTTGGACGGCGTGCTGTACATCGGTGATCAAGCGATTGCCGATGCCGCCGATACCGTAAACCAACTGCGCGATTCGGGCCTGAAACTGGCCGGGGTGACCAATACCACCACCCAATCGCGCCGCGCCATCGCCGAAAAACTTGAAAAAATGAATATCCCACTGACGCAAAACGACATCGACACCCCGGCAGCACTGGCCGTCAGCCGCATCGGCGAACAATCGGTAAAATTGTTTGTCCGCGACAGCCTGCGCGAGGATTTTTCCGGTCTGCGCGAAGACAATCAACACCCCGATTTTATCGTCATGGGCGACATCGGCGGCGAGGGTTATCCGCCGGAATTGCTAAAAGAAATATTCACGCATGTGATGAATGGTGCGGGGCTTCTGGCGCTGCATAAAAACCGCTTTTGGCAAAAACCGGACGGCCTACACCTTGATCTCGGCGTGTTTGTCGCCGCCGTTGAATACGCCAGTGGAAAAAATGCGGAAATCCTCGGCAAACCGTCGGCTGATTTTTTTCACGGCATCTGCCGCAGGTTGGATGTCGCGCCAAACGAGGCGCTGATGGTCGGTGACGATGTCGAATCGGACATCGGCGGCGCGCAACAGGCTGGCTTGAAAACAGCTTTGGTGCAAACCGGAAAATACCGCAAGGATTTCGTGCGCAAAAGCGGCATCCGCGCCAATCTTGTATTGCCCAGCATCGTCGATTTACCGGATGCACTGGCGCTGCTTTAAACCACCAGTTCTAAGCTGCTAAAAACAGGAAATCATACGTCGGACAGTAACGCCTCGACCATCGCCTGCCGATGCGCCGGAAAAAAATGCCCGGCGTCTTTAATGGTGTGCAAATGTGCATTTTTCAGCAGTTTCGCTGCCGCCGCCACCGCCACATACGGCACAATTTCATCCGCCGTTCCGGCGACCACCGTCAACGGCCTTTTTTCCTCGCGCATAAACGAAAAATCCCATAAATTTACTGCTGGCGCGACGGCAAACATGCGTTCCACCCGTTTATCGCGATGCGCCGCCTGCAATCCGGCAAAACACCCGAATGAAAAACCGGCCAACCAAAGCGGCGTGCCCTGATGCTGCGCATGCAACCAGTCCAACACCGCCGCCGCATCGTCCGCCTCGCCTTTTCCCTCGTCCCACGTTCCGTCACTCTGCCCGACACCGCGAAAATTAAAACGCAGCAGCGCACAGCCCGCATCCTCAAATGCCCGCGCCATCCAATACACAACCTTATTTTGCATCGTACCGCCGAATTCCGGGTGCGGATGGCATACCACCACCGCCGCCCGCGCATCGTCCATCGGTCGATAAAGCGCCTGCAAACGCCCTGATGGCCCGTCTATAAATAATCGCTGATGCTGCATACCGCGAAGTGTCGTCGAATCCACCGTCGCCGCAAGCTCTGGAACTACTTTAACTGATTTTGACCTTGATTCCCGATTGAGGCTGTGCCGGAACGGGTGTTTGCGAAACGGATAAGCGCAATATGTTGCGCCCGTTTCGCGAGCGCACGGGCTGGGAATTCACAGCTTCGCCGGGCGGCCTTCTTTGCTTCTTTCTTGGCCGCTCAAGAAAGAAGAGAACGCTCGACTATCTTGTGAAAGCCACCGTCGCGGAAAGCGCCACCTCAATATCGGAATAACTCGAAATATTAGGATCATATTGACCTGCAACAAGCTGCTCAAAAGTTAGATTTCCGATCTCCTCCCCTACTAACCGCATTTTGTATGCAGCCCCGTTAGCCAGAACAGGCGTTACGGATGATGGAATAGTAGGCAATGTGACTGAGGTGGCGGTGGAGGCCAAAGCTATATTCCATAGCGTTTTAGTAGCCGCGCTATTTTTTATTTCCAGAAGATGCGCAGAAGAAGTGCCATTGGCCGGCGTGAATGTGATCGAATAGTTGACCACCGATGATCCATTTTGTGCAGCGATGACCGGCAGACTGGTAAAGCTACTGGTAGCAGCAGCAAGGGTCGCTCCCGGTGTAGACTTGGTTAAACGTCTCCATGTCACCACGCCGCCACTCTGATTATCTACAACTGCCCATGCATTACTTCCTGCCGGAAATGGATTGTAGGCAACAATGGGCGAGCCAAACGCTGCCGATGAACCTAACTGCGCATTTATAGGTAGCGGCATGAACCCTCGAATAGCTTGAACTGTTACGCCAGCAGGTGGTGTGACTGTGTTAACAATGAGCAGATTCGAGGTGGACGGTTTAACCGCGTTTAGCGTTATATTTTGCGTAACCGCTGTTCCACCTTGGGCTGTAGTCGTGATAGTGTAAGTAGCTTTATCCTGCAATTTCACACCATCCGTTACATCGCCGTTAACATCAGACTCCAGCGCCCATAGATTAAAGCTGCCACTTGAGCCAATGGGGAAGTTGCGCCCGTCACTGTGCAGGTATTGTTGAAACCCCGACCATTTGTAGTGTCTTCGAGCAGAAGATCCAAGGAATTTCCTGTATAGTTGCTTAGCGTTCCGCTAAATTCGACATAGCTGATATCATTCTTGCTCATCTGCCATTGAACAGCACTGGTGGTGGTCTGGTAGATGCTTTCCCACTGAAAACCAGAACCGGCAGCCGGAAACATATGAATATCGTGCGCGCCTGTAGCCGCTCCGGCAAATGTGGCAACACCGCTGGCATTGGTAGTCGCTGTTGCACCGCTTTGGTCGAGTTGCACAAGAACATTGGCCACTGCATTGCCCAACACGTCGTTGAGCGTAACGGTGATGGTTTTTGTGGCTGCCGCCGGAGCGGCAGTCGATCCCCCACCGCCTCCGCATCCCGAAGACAATCCGGCAACAAGAACGCCGATAATAAACGGTGAAAAAACAAGCTTGATAATATTCTTCATATCCTACCCTCCCAACTCCTCAAGCAGGCAATATCCTGATATGGGTTATTGTCAACACGCTTTTATGTTGTCTGCATGGCAAAGCACCAGTGGTCAGCGAGACAAGAAGCGTTGCGGTCTCATCTGCGCAAAATGCGTTTAGATAGTGAATTAACCCAACAAGAGCTTGCTGCGCTTCTGAATAGGCCGCAAAGCTATGTCAGCAAGTATGAGTTAGGGGAACGCAGACTGGATATTCTGGAGTTACAGGATATTTGCCATGCCTGTGGGACTTCATTTCAAGAATTTACCGCACGACTGGATGATTTACACGCTTCTACCTGACGGAGGCGGCAAACACTTCCAGACGTGTCTTCTAAATCAAACCTTCGACACATTTCAGCCAAAAATCTGCGCGTATTTCTCCGTCGAAAAACCAACCTCAATCCGCCCATCCACATCCAACACCGGACGTTTAATCATCGAAGGAAATTGAACCATCAAGGCAATCGCCCGCGCTTCATCCACATCCTGTTTTTGCGTTTCATCCAGCCGCCGCCATGTCAGGCCGCGCCGATTGAGCAGCACTTCCCAGCCGACTTGTTCGCACCAGCCTTTAAGCGTCGGCGCATCAATGCCGAGCTTTTTGTAATCGTGAAATTCATAGACCACAGCGGCATCGTCCAGCCAGCGGCGGGCTTTTTTCATGGTATCGCAATTGGGGATACCGTAGAGGCGAATCATGTGGATGTTATGTGAACAGACTTAGTCGTGCAGCGACTTCAGATAATCAATCACCGCCTGCCTGTCCGCCGCTTGTTTGATGCCTGAAAAGCGCATCTTGGTCTTCGCTTTGACGGCGCGCGGATTGGTCAGCCAGCGATCCAGCGTATCCTCGTTCCACACCGCAAACGGCACACCTTCGATACTCGGTTTACGTCCGAACACACCGTACAACGGCGGCCCGACTTTTTTCTTGCCGTTGGGGCGGAAATCATGGCAGGAATGGCA
>JAJRWP010000111.1 GCA_021545645.1 Zetaproteobacteria bacterium
ACACCGCGTGCGGCCTGTTCTACTGCCGCCAAATCATCATTCGCCAGTGCCTCGACGATTGTCTGCGTGGTTTCCAACAGCACACGCATCTCACCGAGCACAGCCTGCCTCTCTGCCGGTTCCAACAATACGGCAGTGCGTCCGTCATCGGCTTTCGCTGTGCTGCCAAGGACAACAAACTTAAATCCGATAGCAATCAATATCGCGCTTAACAAGCCTATGGCTATCCAGTGTGGTGTGGTGTTTTTCATTTGTACTCTCCTGTGGTTTTATATCGAATCAATTGCTCGGAAATATGTTTTAATGTTTTAATCGTGGCTGATTTGTCGGCATCTGAAATACCGCTGAGCAATTCCCGTTGAAAATCACTAACCTGTGGAATCAGCACTTCCAGTGCCCGTGTGCCCTGACTTGTCAATCCGATACGAAAACAACGGCGATCGTCCGGATCGGGGCTGCGCTCCACCAATTGCTTCTTCACCAGCCCGTCGATTCGACGTGTGATTGTGGTTTTGTCGCGCATCATCAACGCGGCGATCTCAACTTGAGTCATCGGGCCTTGCTGCGATAGTCGGAATAAAATGCCGAAATCCTGTGCCGATAACGGATAACCTTGGCTCGTAAAACGCATGGCAATTTCTTCTGTCATCAGAAAAGCTGTTCGATTCACATGCATGCCGATGGCCTGATCCAATTGAAAATCATGCTTAGGCTCACTCATCATTCTCTCCTTGTGTGCGAACCATAAAGCAATTAGATGTATAATGCAACTATTGTATGAAGCAACTATATGAGCTTGGCTGTAATTCCCATTGCTCCGGCAGCCGCCTAGCATTGTGCATATGCCTACCGGATTTTCTTTCTGTGCGAACGAGGATGCGCATGTACTTATTCTCGGCTCCATGCCGGGGCGCAAATCGCTCGCCGAGGCGCAATATTATGCACATCCGCGCAATGCTTTTTGGCCGATGATGGAGGAATTATTCGCTTTCGATGCCAATCAAGCCTACGAACAGCGTTTGCAATGCCTGAAAAACAAGCACATCGCACTTTGGGATGTCGCCTTTCAATGCATTCGTCCCGGCAGTCTTGATGCCGATATGCGCGAGGTCGAGGCTAACGATTTTAACGCTTTTTTTACCGCGCACTCGCAAATCCGCCATATTTTCTTTAACGGACGCAAGGCGGAATCGTTGTTTCTGACCTTGGTACAACCGCAGCTTGCGCCAGACCAGCAAAAACTGAGCAAACATCTTCTGCCCTCCACCAGTCCGGCGCACGCGGCACTTTCGTTCGCCGAAAAACTCAAAATTTGGAAAATTGTTCGCAACACCCTTGAAACCGCCTCGCCGCGACCCTAAACACAGGCATAACAGTTTACTTTTAACTTCAGGAGAACACATGAGCCAAGCCACAACCGAAACCCGCGCCTTTCAAACCGAGGTAAAACAACTTCTCGATTTGATGATTCACTCGTTGTATTCAAACAAAGAAATCTTCCTGCGCGAATTGATTTCCAACGCCTCCGATGCCGCTGATAAATTGCGTTTTGAAGCCACCACCGACGATGCATTGTTTGAAGGCGATTCCGATTTGAATGTATTCATCGGTGTCGATAAGGATGCACGCACCATCACCGTGCGCGACAACGGCATCGGCATGAGCCGCGACGAAGTGATTGAACATATCGGAACCATCGCCCGCTCCGGCACACGCGAATTTTTCGATCAACTGTCCGGCGACGATGAAAAAGATGCACATTTGATCGGCCAGTTCGGTGTCGGTTTTTATTCCTCGTTTCTGGTTGCCGATAAGGTGACGCTAACCACCCGCCGCGCCGGTTTGGAAAAAGAACACGGCGTACGTTGGACATCGAGCGGCGACGGCGAATACCAGTTGGAAACCGTCGAAAAAGACACGCGCGGTACCGAAATCGTCCTGCATTTGCGCGAAGATGCCGATGAATTCCTCGACGATTGGCGCTTGCGCAGCATCGTGCATAAATATGCCGATCACATCCCCTTCCCGATTCGCATGCTCGAATCGCCGTTACCCGCTGCCGAAGGCGAAGAGGAGAAAAAGCCCGAAATCGAAACCGTCAATCAGGCCTCGGCACTGTGGACACGTCCGAAATCCGATCTTTCCGACGAGGATTACAACAATTTCTACAAACATATCGGTCACGATTTCGACGATCCGCTGGCCCGTCTGCATCAGCGGCTGGAAGGCAAATACGAATACACCTTATTGCTTTACCTGCCGAAAAAAGCCCCCTTCGATTTGTGGCAGGCCGAAGCCAAGAATGCTGTAAAACTCTACGTCCGCCGCGTATTCATCATGGAAGCCAGCGAGGATTTGCTACCACGTTATCTGCGTTTTGTGCGCGGTGTGATGGATTCCAGCGATTTGCCGCTGAATGTATCGCGTGAAATTCTGCAAAAATCACCAGCCATGGACGCAATGAAAAAAGGCGCGACCAAACGTGTGCTCGGCCTGCTCGAAGACATGGTGAAAAACAAGCCGGACGATTACACCGTTTTCTGGAAAGAATTTGGCAACTGCCTGAAAGAAGGCATCATCGAGGATGTGGACAACCGCGAAAAACTGGCCACCCTGTTGCGCTTTTCCTCCACCGAAAGCGAGGAACAAAGCGTCACGCTGGCCGATTATGTTGGCCGCATGAAAGATGGTCAGGACACCATTTATTTCATCACCGCCGATACCCTCGCCGCCGCCCAGCACAGTCCGCATTTGGAGGTGTTCCGCAAAAAAGGTATCGAGGTGTTGCTGCTTTCCGACCGTATCGACGAATGGCTGGTTACGCATTTGACCGAATTCGACGGCAAAAAGCTGCAATCCATTGCCAAGGGCGAATTGGATTTATCCGCCATCGGATCCGAGGAAGATAAAGAAGCCGAAAAGAAGGCCGAAGAAGAAGCTGAAAAAACCGCTGCCCCGGCAGTGAAAAAACTCAAGGAAGCGCTCGGCGAACGGGTTAAGGATGTGCGTATCACCAACCGTCTGACCGAATCGCCCGCCTGTCTGGTCTCCGATCAATTCGACATCAGCGGCAATCTGGAGCGTATTCTCAAGCAAGCCGGTCAGGATGTGCCGGAGGTCAAACCGATTCTGGAAATCAACCCGGAACACGATCTGGTCAAACGGCTGGCGAAAATGCGTTCTGCCGATAAAACCGCCGATTTTGCCGATATTCTGTTCGATCAGGCGGTACTTGCCGAAGGCGCACTGCCCGACGATCCGGCGGGGTTTGTGCGTAAAATCAACGCCTTGCTGACCAAATAGAAAAAACTGTTCGGCTGCCGGGTGCTGCAAAGCATCCGGTAGCCGGAAACAGTTAATGGCGAAAATAACGCCGCATCAACAAGAGAGCCAAGCGGCGCGGTGTAATTTTCTGCATAAAATACAGCAATTTATGCCGTTTTCCGGGCACGCAAAAACCGCCGCCCGCATCAAGCTGTTTTAAGCCCTGCTCGACGATCAGGCGGGCGCGGCTGCGGAATGCCGAACCTGTGCCTTCCGGCATGCCGGAAACATCACGGAAACCGGTCGGCGACGGCCCGGGAGCCAACGTCACCACACGCACTTCGTGGGCGATTTCAACACGCATCGCCTCGCTCCACCAAGTCAGCCCTGCTTTGGCGGCGGCATAGGTGCTCATGTAGGGCAGCGGCGTTTCTCCGGCCAGCGACGAGACGTTAATCACGAAACCCTTGTTTTTACGCAGTCTCGGCAGCAGCGCATGGGTAATATCCACCGGGGCGACCAAGTCGGTGAGCAAGACACCCATTTGCAGGTTGATTTCGCGGCGCTCGAACGCGCCCCAGATGCCGAAACCGGCATTATTCACCAGCCCGACCAGTTCGCCGTATTGTTTCACATCTTCGATGAACGCGGTGCGCTCGGCTTCGATGGAAATATCGGCATAAATACAGCGGTGTCTTTTCGGATATTTGAGAGCGTGCAAGGTCATTTGCATGCGCGGTTTGTCGCGCCCGTGCAGCAGCAGACGATAACCGCGCTGCTCCAATTGGCGCGCAAATTCGCAACCGAAGCCGCCGGATGCGCCGGTAATCAGCACCAGCGGCGGTTTTTTCTTGGCAGTTTGTTTGCCCACTTTCATTTGCTTGCCTGCCTTGATGTGATCGGTCGTTTTAGACACGTCGAATCGGCTGCATGGTTCGTTTTCTATCGGCAAAAGCGCATACCTCATGCACATTGCTGGCTTCGAGCAATTCCAGACATGCATCCATGCCGTGCGCCACCGCATCCGGCCCGTGCGCATCGGATCCGTAAGCGAATGGAATGCCCAGATCGGCGGCGCGTTTCACGATGCGTGGATGCGGATAAATCTCGCCGACCGGCTTGCGCAAGCCCGCCGAACTGATTTCCAGCGCGCAACCGGCCTGTTTTACCGCTTGCAGCATCGCTTCCTCAGCTTCCAACACGCGCGCACTACCCTCCGGCGGACGGTGACCGAATTTTTTAATCAAATCGGGATGACCGATGATGTCGAACATGCCGGTCGCCGCCGATTGCGCCACCAAATCGAAATACGCGCAATACACTTCCTCAATGCCAACCTCGTCCCAATGCGCCAAACGCGCCGGATTATCGAAATCCCAATCGTCGATATAATGCACCGAGCCAATCACATAATCCCAATCGTAAAGCGCAATCATGCGCGCCACGCCCGCCTCGCTGCCGGGGCGAAAATCCGCCTCCAGCCCGACCCGCACCGTCAATTTTCCAGCTAGGGCATCGCGCACCTGCTCCACTTCGGTCAAATAACCGTGCAATTCCGCCGGATTCATCCGCCAATCGTCCATAAACCCGTTGGGCATCGGCGAATGATCGGACATGCCGATTTCAAACATCCCCGCCGCCAGCGCCGCCTCGGCAAATTCGCGCACCGTACCGCTGGCATGATGGCAACGCGGCGTATGCATGTGGTAGTCGGGAACAGGATGAAAACGCATCGCCTCAACTTACGGGAAAAACAAGCCACCTGTCCAGTGATTTTGCCGCGATAAAGAGAGCAATCGGCGGTTATTTGCCGATTAAATCCATATCTTTATTAAGCGGTTCTCTGAATCTTGTGGTAATTCTGAATTAAATCCAATTCATTACCTTCTGTGTTTTTCGCTTTGAATAATTCCCAGCGCATTTGCACATTAAGCCAAAAACCGGCGGACATGCCAAAGAATTTAGCCAGACGTAAAGCCGTACTTGGTGTGATGCCGCGTTTTTTATTCACCAGTTCATTGACGCGTTGATAAGGCACATGGATTGCATCCGCAAGCTCTCGCTGGCTTATATTCATGGGAATAAGAAATTCTGCGCGCAGAATTTCTCCCGGATGAGTCGGTTGTCTATGGCTTGGAATGCGTATCATGGCTCACCTCTAATGATAATCCGTTATTTCCACATTATACGGGCCTGTTTCACCCCATATGGAAAACGAATACTCTTGTTTTTCTCGGCTACTTAATCGAAATCATGCCAAAGTCTTTTTGCGTAGCTTCCTTTAAGGTGATTGCCAACGTCTTTTTCAACGCGTCGCATGTTTCTTCCTGACAATTAACGCCGGGAATTTCCTCAATCCATCCGATCCAACAATCATCTTCCTGTTTTATTACGGCTGTGTATTCATTGTTCATGATCGTTCTCCATGGGAGCGAACCCTTCTTGATTAATTTGGTTAGAGCTTTATAACCAAATCTCCGACTTTGGGATTGTTGATTTCTGTTAAAGTTTTTCCCCCAGGCTTAATTGATTCCGTGACTGTGTTTTGTAACCCAAGTCCAGCTAACCCACCTCTAGATGATACTTTCGTAATTTCCTTTACATCTGAATTCTTTTCATATTCGCAAGACTCTAGAGTGGATATTTTTTGTTGAACATGAGTTACAACAACACGACCTTTTACGATTTCAAGTTGTTCCAATTCTTCTTTACTATCAGGGTCAACAATCATATCACCCAATTCGACAATCAAATATTTTTGAGCTACTTGGACATTATCTTCTGCACCCTTATTCATTACTACCGAATATTTATTTCTCACTGACACTATTTTTCCAAAATATTTTTCAGCCATCATTGGGTCTCCAAATTGTTAAATTGTTCTAGCGCGCTGACAGGCACAACAGGACGAATTACTAAGCGATCTAGTTCATCAGCAGACTCTGGAATTTTTTCTAAAACTTGTAAGTCCGCTCTTACCTTGATTTGAATTACTTTATCTTGAACTAAATGCACTACTCCTAAATATGCCAATCGATCTATTTCATCTCGCTGTATATAGCAACCAACTACTATGTTATTAAGGAAGTTCTCGTTTCTTTTGATAACAAATACTTGTTCATCTGACACATATTTAATTGGTGTTTCAAATGGAGGTGGTGGAATCGTGAATTGTGATAAATCATAAACGACTTTCAACAAGATAAGAATTAGAGAAACAGCCAATAGCATGATTAGTAGAAGCCATTTAATGGATAGTTGGGAATCAACATCAATAAATATTGAAACGATACCAGACATAAACCCTACCACACCAATTGCAATAGAGGCTCCCGACAAACTGAAAATTGAGTTCAGGATTCTATCTTTCATTTAATAATATCCATACGAACCTCTTTTAAATATAACTCTACCATTTTGGATTCCATCATATTGGATATTGGAGCCGAAACAAGGGATGAGTGTTGAATCATTCCCCATTTCCTTCGTTGTTTCCAGAATGAAACGGAACCAACGACATCTTGCCGGTATGTAATTTCTGATCGGCATCCACAACAATCCCCTGCATGCCTTTGCTATTGAGCATTGGCAGTTCTTTCGCACCTTGCACGAACAGGGCGGTGCTCCAGGCATCGGCGAGGGTGGCGTTTTTGGCGATGACGGTGGCGCTGATACTGCGTCTTGCCGGATGGCCGGATTGGGGATCGAGGATGTGATGGTATCGCTTGCCTTTATACATGAAGAAACGCTCGTAATCCCCTGAAGTTACAATACTTATATCACCATGCACTTCCAGCCAGCCGAGGGTTTTTCCGGTTTCGCGCGGATGGCGGATACCGATACGCCACGGCTTGCCGCTGTGGCTGCCGATGGCGCGCAAATCGCCGCCGGCATCGACAATCGCATTTTTGATGCCGTGTTCGCGCAGCACATCAATGCCGCGATCAATCGCATAACCCTTGGCGATGCCGCCGAAATCGAGTTTTGTATCGGCATGCAGGCGTTTCCATGCTTTGCCGTCGAATGCAATCAGACTGCTATCGACACCGCGCAACGCCTGAACAATGGCTATTTCTTCCGGAGCTTGTTCAGGCGGATCGGGCAGCGAAAAGCCCCACAGCAGCGAAAGCGAACCGATGGCGGGCGTGAACGCGCCGCTGCTTTGTTTGGAAATCTGTAGCGCGGTTTGCAATACATCCGTCACTTCTTGCGGTAAAATCACGGAGTTTCCCGGTTTCGAGGCGTTAAACGCCTTGACGGTATTGCTTTTATCGCCGTAAATCGTAAAAGCATCGGCGATGCGCTGCATTTCATCGGCAGCAGCACGAATCGCTGCCAGCGCCGTATCCTCGTCCGTATCGGCAATGGTGAATTGCACCAGCGTACCCATCATAAAGCGCGATTCGCGCACATCCGGGACTTGTTGCGCGCAGGATGCCGTCACCAGCGCGGCGGCGATGGCGAATAGCAGCAAGCGCAACAGAAAAAACGGGCGGGTCACTTAAACCGCAGCCAATTTTCCGTTGCTGCAATGTGCAATCGTATTGTCCGCATCGACATACACCAGCGCCGGGGCGAAATTGCGCGCCGCATGCGCCTCCATCGCCGCATAAGTGCAAATAATCAGCAAATCACCGGCATTGGCCTTGTGCGCCGCCGCACCGTTGACGCCAATCGTACCGGAGGCGCGTGGTGCTTCGATGGCATAGGTGGTAAAGCGTTCGCCGTTGCTCACATTGTAGATGTGCAATTGCTCGAAAGGCAGAATATTCGCCGCTTCCAGCAGATTAAGGTCGATGGCGCAAGAGCCTTCGTAATCAAGCTCGGCATGGCTCACTGTGACCCGGTGAATTTTCGATTTCAGCATAGTGATGTGCATGGCGTCTCCGTCATTGTATTCGTTTTTGAAGAAATGGGTGTATTGGCAATGGCCATATTATCAATCAGTCGCGCCGGACCGATTCGGCAGGCGATAAAGGCGCGCGCGGTGCGATTTTCGATGCAAGAAAGCGGCGTTAAATCGTCGGCATCGCGAATTTCGAGGTATTGCGGCTGTAAACCGGCTTCGGCGAGCATGTTGCGGCCCAACGCGACAAGGGTTTGCGCATCCGATTCCTCTTTTGCCGCTTTTTGCATCGCTTTCAGCACTTGCGACAGAATCAACGCTTGTTGGCGCTCCGCATCCGACAAATAACGGTTGCGACTGCTCATCGCCAAGCCATCGGCCTCGCGTACCGTTTCTACGCCGATAATCTCAACCGGGAACTGCAAATCACTGCTCATACGGCGAATCATCGCCAATTGCTGCCAGTCTTTTTCGCCGAATACCGCCACATCCGGCTGCACGATGTTGAATAAAACCGCCACCGCCATCGCCACACCGTCGAAATGCCCCGGACGCTGCGCGCCGCACAAACTATTCGCCAAATCATTGGCCTGCGAACCACCAACCGTCAACGCCACCTGCGGCTCCCCGCCCGGATATAAGTTGTGCGGATGGAAAACAATATCCACCCCTTCCCGTTCACAGACTGCGCAATCCTGCTCAAACGTGCGCGGATAGGCGTCGAAATCCTCATTCGGGCCGAATTGCAGCGGATTCACATAAATACTGACCAGCACAATATCGGCAAAATCTTTGGCCCGGCGCATCAGCGCTGCATGTCCTGCATGCAGGCAACCCATGGTCGCTACCAAGGCAATGCGGTCTTTGCCGCGAAAAGCAGCGATCTTGCGGCGCAATTCGCCGGTATCGGCAACGATATTCACGATGCAAAGTCCCCGTTTTTCACATCCTTGCTCCAGCGGGCAATCGCATCGCACATTTGCTGGCGAAGATTGGTATAAGCCGGTGCAAACGGCGGGTTTTGCGCGGAAATCCCCAACAAATCGTGCCATACCAGCACTTGCGCATCGCAATCCGCGCCCGCACCGATACCGACGGTCGGAATCGTTGTTTTTTTGGTGATTTCGCGCGCCAAATCGTGTGGAATATTCTCCAAAACCACAGCCACCGCACCCGCTGCACACACCGCAGCCGCATCGCGTTTTAATTGCGCCTGTTCGTCGGCATTTTTACCGCGTTTGCCGTAGCTGCCAAATTTTTTTACCGATTGCGGCGTCAAACCGATATGCGCCACCACAGCAATGCCACGTTCGGCAAGAAAACGAATCGTTGCCGCCATCGGCTCGCCGCCTTCCAATTTGACCGCATCGCAGCCGGTTTCCTGCAATACGCGCACGGAGGTCTCAAACGCCTGTTCGGGCGATTTTTGATAACTGCCGAACGGTAAATCGCATACCACCCAAGCCGTTTTCCGCCCGCGCACCACGGCGGCGGTATGATGAATCATCTGATCGAGGGTGACGGGAATGGTGGAATCGAGGCCGAGGCAAACCATGCCCAGCGAATCGCCGACCAGCAGCACATCCACGCCTGCGGCTTCGGCAATCGTGGCAGAAACCGCATCGTAGGCGGTCAGCCATGTTGTTCGTTCGTCATGCTGCTTGGCGCGCAATAACGTCGCCGCAGTGATTGGTTTTTTCTCGTTCATCGCTTCCTTTCCGCTTCGGTCCGCTTGCATATCAACAAGCTCGGTACCGTCTTCAAGTTGTGCGAAGTCTATACGGCAAAAGGATTTTACGCCAATCGCTAGGAATTGAAGCAAATCTGCCGGACAGGGGTGTCGGATGGAGCAAAATAACCGTAATTTTAATAGCGTGGCAATAGGCTGGAGAAATCTCCCGCTTTTCTATATATTGCGCCCCCCGATAGCGACAGGCGCACTTATGCACTATCGCTGACAGGAATATGTTCACCTGCAGCCGGTTTTACACCGCCGACTGCAACGATTGAGGGAGTTTGCATGAAAGATTGCACCAAGGAAATGTCGAGCAAGAGCACAGGTTTGCCGCCGAAGCAGGGTATGTACGACCCAGCGCGCGAACACGATGCCTGCGGTGTCGGTTTTATCGCCAATATCCGCAACGAAAAAAGCCATGAGATTGTGCAAAAAGGCTTGGAAATCCTGCTGCGTTTAACCCATCGCGGTGCTTCCGGCGCTGATCCGCGCGAAGGCGACGGCGCGGGTATTCTCACCCAACTGCCGCATGATTTCTTTGCCGCCAAAAGCACTGAAATCGGCATCAATCTTCCCGAATCCGGTCATTACGGCGTCGGCATGATTTTCTTTCCCAGAGAAAGCGAACACCGCAACACCTGCAAATCGATTATCGAACAAACGATTACTCAAGAAGGCAATGCAGTGCTCGGTTGGCGCGAAGTGCCGGTGAATGCCGTGCGCGCCGATTTGCCGGAGAGTGTGCTGGCCTGCGAACCTGTAATTGAGCAAGTATTTATTGCTCGCGGCGAAGCTTTCGCCGATCAAGATGCCTTCGAGCGCAAATTATTTGTTACCCGCAAGGTGATTAACAGCCGCATCGGCGAGCTTGGTTTTGTTGATGCCGCCACCTTCTATGCCACATCCATGTCCAGCCGCACGATTGTTTATAAAGGCATGTTTTTGTCGCATCAGGTTTCCGCTTATTATGAAGACCTGACCGACGAGCGTTATGCCAGCGCCCTGGCGCTGGTGCATCAGCGTTTTTCGACCAACACCTTCCCGGCATGGGAATTGGCACATCCGTTCCGCATGGTTGCGCATAACGGCGAAATCAACACCGTGCGCGGCAATATCAACTGGATGAATGCGCGCCGCCATTCGATGCAATCCGAAATCCTCGGCGACGATTTGGCACGTCTGTGGCCGATTATCAACGAAGGGCAAAGCGATACCGCCTGCTTCGATAATGCATTAGAACTGCTGTTCATGGGCGGCTATTCGCTGGCGCATGCGGCGATGCTGATGATTCCCGAAGCATGGGCCGGCAATCAATTGATGGATGAAGAACGCAAAGCCTTCTACGAACATCATGCGGCATTGATGGAGCCGTGGGACGGCCCGGCGGCGGTTGCCTTTACCGATGGCCGTCAAATCGGCGCAACACTGGATCGTAATGGCTTGCGCCCAGCCCGCTATCTGATGACCGACGACGGCTTAGTTGTCGGCGCATCGGAAATGGGTGTGCTGGATATTCCGGAAGAGAAAATCGTCAAAAAATGGCGTTTGCAACCGGGCAAAATGCTGCTTATCGATTTGGAAGAAGGCCGCATCATCGACGATGAGGAAATCAAGAGCGAGCTGGCTTCCGCCCTTCCCTACCGCAAAATTCTCGCCGAAACCCAGATTCAACTGGAAAGCCTGCCGGAAGAAATTCCGACCATGCCGCAGGATCACGATACACTGATTCAGCGCATGAAGGCCTACGGTTATTCGCAGGAGGATTTGAAATTCCTGATGACGCCGATGGCCGTTTCCGGTCAGGAAGGCACCGGCTCGATGGGCAACGACAATCCGCTGGCCGTACTCTCCAATAAACCGCGTCATTTGAGTAATTATTTCCGCCAATTGTTCGCACAGGTGACCAATCCGCCGATTGATCCGATTCGCGAAGAAATGGTCATGAGCTTAACCTCAATCATCGGCCCTCGCCCGAATCTGCTCGGCATGAACGAATCGACGCCGCATCTGCGCTTAGAAGTACATCAGCCGATTCTCGATAACGTCGATTTGGAAAAAATCCGCCACATCGATCAAATCACCGACGGCAAATTCCGCACCATCA
>JAJRWP010000112.1 GCA_021545645.1 Zetaproteobacteria bacterium
ACCCTGACCAATCGACACCCGATTGCCCTGACCACGGGTTTCGGTTATCTCATCGACAACGCTCATCGTCAGCAACGATTCCAACAAGCCGATACCAGCCAAAATAACCGCATAAGGTACGATAATGCCAAGGGTTTCCAGATTCAGCGGCACACTCGGCACATGAAAACTCGGCAGACTGCCGCCGATATGGGCAATATCGCCGACCGATTTGGTATCCAAACCAGCAAAAATCACCAGCAGCGATACCGTCACGATGGCCGCCAGACCAGCGGGAATAATACGGGTGATTTTCGGCAGGAAATACATAATCGCCATAGTCAGCGCCACCAAACCAATCATCAGCGACAATTGATCTGTCGGTAACCAAGCCATCGTACCGTCGTCGAGTTTTATTTGGAATTGCGGCAACTGGGCAATAAAAATAACCATCGCCAAACCGTTCACAAACCCGAGCATCACCGGATAAGGCACCATGCGGATGAATTTCCCGAGCTTGGCTGCACCAAAGGCAATCTGAATCAATCCGGTCAACACCACCGCTGCAAACAGATATTCCACGCCATGCTGCGCCACCAGCGCCACCATCACCACCGCCATCGCACCGGTTGCGCCGGAAATCATGCCCGGACGACCACCGACCAGCGAGGTAATCAAACCGACCATAAAAGCGGCATACAAGCCGACCAGCGGATGCACCCCGGCAACAAAAGCGAAGGCAACCGCCTCCGGAACCAGTGCTATGGCAACCGTCAGCCCGGAAAGAACATCATCTCTGGCGCGTGCGGCATGATCGTAATACAACTGAAACATTGTCACTCCTGTGCTTGGACATCCTGCATTGTGCGGCGCGCACTCTATCCGGGCACTGCTCTATCTTAAAGGGCAAGCGGCGGCGGGTGCTTGGCCGTAAAAACGCTCGCATGCTATAAGCTTATTTTTTGTAACGTGTTTTTGCTTCGCAAATCTTGCTACGCTGAGCTTTATGCATGCAAACCCGTACCGAATCCGCGTCGACGTCCGTCCGGAATACGCCGAAGAGCATTCCGATGCCGAGCAGCAGCATTATGTGTTTATTTATCACATTGCCATCAAAAATGAAGGTGCGATTGGCGTACAACTTATCAGTCGTCATTGGGTTATCACCGATGGCGATGGGCGCGTGCAGCAGGTAAAAGGCGACGGTGTGGTTGGCGAACAACCGCATCTGCCGCCCGGTGGCGAACATCGCTACAACAGTTTTTGCGTACTGCAATCGCCGATCGGCTGCATGCAAGGCAGTTACCAGATGTTGGCCGACGACGGAGCCCGCTTCGAGGCGCAAATCGCACCTTTCTCGCTGGCTGTTCCGGGAGCGCTCAATTGATGCAGGCGGGACAGACTCCATGTCTGTATTCCTTCCGCCGTTGCCCGTATGCGATGCGCGCACGCATGGGACTGCTTTATGCCGGTATCCGTTGCGAATTACGCGAGGTGTTGCTGGCCGACAAGCCAACGGCGATGCTGGCGGTTTCGCCAAAAGCAACCGTGCCCGTGCTACAACTTCCAAATGCGCAAGTTCTGGAAGAAAGCCTAGACATCATGCTCTGGGCGCTGAATCAAGCTGATGCGCAACACTGGCTGACGCCCCAGACAGGAACGATGCGCGACATGCTGCAACTCGTCGAATTTAACGATACGGATTTCAAGCATCATCTCGACCGCTATAAATACCCAGACCGTTATCGCAGCGAAAATACCGACGCACAGCAGCAGCGTGCCTGCGCCAGCGAATTTATCGCGACTCTGGAGGTGCGTTTGGCGAATAGCTTATACCTGTTCGGCGACCGCCCGGCATTGGCTGATGTGGCTATATTTCCGTTTATTCGCCAATTTGCGGCAACGGATCGTCAATGGTTTATGCAAGCGCCATATCCGCATGTTCAGCGTTGGCTGCAAAGCTGGCTCGACAGCCATTTATTTCAACGGATTATGCGTAAATACCCGCCGTGGCAAAGCGGCGATACGGCTGTTTATCTCGACTAAAAGAAGGCTAAAAAAAACAAGCCCCGGCAGAAGGCCAGGGCTTGCAGTCTTTCAATTTAGAGAAAGTTTATGCTGCTTTCTCGTCGTCTTGCGGCGTGCTCTCATCTACCGCTTCCGTGCTTGCTTCGACCACCGCTTCTTTCACCGGCTCGGCCTCCGATTCCGGTTTCGGTGCAGAACGCAATGCATGACCGGTACCGGCAGGCAACAGACGTCCGAGAATGACATTCTCTTTCAGCCCGTTCAGCCAATCCACCTTGCCAGCCAACGCCGCTTCGGTAATCACCCGCGTTGTTTCCTGGAAAGAGGCTGCGGAAATAAACGATTCCGTCTGCAATGATGCCTTGGTAATACCCAGCAACACCGGCTCGAAAGTCGCCGGCGGCTTGCCTTCGGCAACCAGCGCCTTGTTGATTTTAACCAGCACACGCTTCTCGACCTGCTCGCCTGCGATGTAGGTCGTTGCCCCCGGATCGATAATTTGCATTTTGCGCATCATCTGGCGGACAATCACTTCGATGTGCTTGTCGTTAATCTTCACGCCCTGCAGGCGATAGACTTCCTGCACTTCGTCGGTCAGGTATTTGGCCAGTGCTTCGACACCCAGCACACTCAAAATATCGTGCGGTGCAGGCGAACCTTCCATCAGACGTTCGCCGCGACGTACACGGTCGCCTTCCTGCACGATAATGTGACTGCCCTTAGGAATCTGATACTCGATAGGATCGGAACCGTCATCCGGATTGACCAACACACGACGCTTACCGCGAATATCCTTACCGAAGGAAATCGAACCGTCTTGGGCGGCAATAAAGGCCAGATTTTTCGGCTTGCGGGCCTCGAAAAGCTCGACCACACGCGGTAAACCACCGGTAATATCCTTGGTTTTGGTGGTTTCGCGCGGAATACGCGCCAACACGTTACCAGCCTTGACCTCTTCGCCGTCTTCAACATTAAGAATAGCCCCCGGCGACAGAAAATAACGCGCCGGAGTATTGGTACGCGGCATAATCACCGGGTCCCCTTCGGGATTTTTCGGATCGACCAACTGCACTTGCGGGCGCAGCGCCACCTTGCGGACTTCGGAAAGCTGCGTCACCACGCGATTGGACAGGCCGGTCACTTCATCGGTCTGTTCGCGCATGGTTCTACCGTCCACCATATCCTGATAACGCACACGGCCATCCACTTCGGCAATCAACGGCATCGTGTACGGATCCCATTCGGCGAGAATATCGCCAGCCTTGATTTTACTGCCGCCCTGCACACGCAAACGTGCGCCGTACGGAATACGATGACGCTCGCGCTCCTTGCCCTTACCATCTTCGATAACGGCTTCGGTATGGCGGTTAATAATCACCACGCCACCAGTCTGGTCCTGCACGACCACTTCATTCTCCAGCTTAATCGTACCGGAGAATTTGGCCTCGACATGCGCCTGCTCGGCAGAACGCGACGCCGTACCGCCAACGTGGAAAGTACGCATGGTGAGCTGTGTGCCCGGTTCGCCAATCGATTGCGCGGCAATCACACCTACTGCTTCGCCAAGGCTAACCGGTGCACCATGCGCCAGATCGCGTCCGTAGCAGGTGGCGCAAACGCCGAATTCGGCCTCGCAAGTCAGCACTGAACGAATCAGCGCCTCTTCAACACCGGCTTCATCCATTTTAGCCACCAGCTCTTCGGTCAACATCGCACCGGCCGGGGCGATTTCATCACCGTTGACCGGATCGCAAGCCGCTTCCAGCAGCACGCGCCCGAGCACCCGCTCGGAAAGCTCTTCAACCACTTCGCCGCCTTCCATCAACGGGGTCATGGTGATGCCGTTGGTCGAACCACAATCTTGGAAGGTAATCACAGCATCCTGTGCCACATCGACAAGACGACGGGTCAAGTAACCGGAGTTGGCGGTTTTCAATGCTGTATCGGCAAGACCTTTACGCGCACCATGAGTGGAGATGAAGTACTGCAGAACCGTCAGACCTTCGCGGAAGTTGGCGGTAATCGGCGTTTCGATAATCGAACCGTCCGGTTTGGCCATCAAGCCGCGCATACCGGCCAACTGACGAATCTGCTGCGCCGAACCACGTGCCCCGGAATCGGCCATCATGTAAACCGAGTTGAAGCTCCTCGCGGTTTCCGTGTGTTTGCCATCCGCCGAAGTGACTTCTTCGGTGGCCAGATTATCCATCATCGCCGTGGCCACAGATTCGGTGGTATGTGTCCACAAATCGACCACCTTATTGTAGCGCTCGCCAGCGGTAATCAGACCATCGGCATATTGTTTTTGCACCTTTTTGACT
>JAJRWP010000113.1 GCA_021545645.1 Zetaproteobacteria bacterium
GCTAAATCTGCGGCCACCCTGGCCGTTGAACCCGCGACGAAGTATTTCATCAGTTCTAACTGCTTATTTCTGCTTAACTTACAATACTTTACGTACACATGACCACCTTAACTCGTTAAAAGTCAGGTGTCAGCCCCGAAAATAATTTATCTCAATTTTAGAAATAATACGCATAATTTTTCCTCCACCCCTCTAAAACCACCCAATTCAATGGGCCTACATTAAGCCGCCATCGGCGTAATGTCATGCTCAATCTCCACTGTTTTTTTTGGCTTTAGTAACTTTCAAATCATATGCAATTTGAAGATTTAACCAGAGTTCCGGTATATTATTAAAAAAACATGCCAGACGAGGTGCTGTATCAACACTCACACCGCGTTTTTCCCGCACCACATCATTGATACGCGGAGCAGGCACGCGCAGACGCATTGCCAAGACATTGGCGGACATTTCCAGCGGCGCAAGAAACTCCTCGCGCAAAACCTCACCCGGATGAATAGGCCGCATACTATTTGAAGTCATAGAAGCGTTCATTTCTATCCCTCCTTATGTTGTATTGACTAGGCACTATAAATGACATAATGTCACCTTTTCAGCCTAGGAGCATGCAATGCCATCCAACATCGCCTATGAAACATTAAGCGAAGTCCGTAAACACTTTACGCAAAAGGAAATCGCAAGCAACCTCGGCGTTGATACAAGGACCATTAAACGCTGGGAAGCAAAAGAGAGCAGGCCGCCTCTTTATGCTGCTTCGGCACTGCAACGTTTGCTGCCGTTCCATGCAGCATCACAAAAAAAGACAAGCTCCGATTTTGCGTTTATTGATCTCTTCGCAGGCATTGGCGGCATTAGGTTGGGTTTTGAATCTGTTGGCGGGGAATGCCTGTACACCAGTGAATGGAACAAATATGCAACACAGACTTACACCCGAAACTTTCAATGCAGTCATACGGTCGATGGCGACATTACGCAAGTCAATCCCAATCAAATTCCCGACCACGATGTGCTGCTTGCCGGATTTCCATGCCAACCTTTTTCAATTGCTGGAGTTTCAAAAAAGAACGCTTTAGGCCGTCCGCATGGTTTTGCATGCGAGGCACAGGGAACCTTGTTTTTCGATGTGGCAAATATTATCCGCATAAAGCAACCCAAAGCCTTTCTTCTCGAAAATGTGAAGAACCTGAAAAGCCATGATAAAGGAAACACATTCAGAGTCATCAAAGAAACACTTGAGCATGAACTTGGCTACACCATTTTTCCGATGGTTATTGATGCCAAAGGTTTTGTGCCTCAGCACCGGGAAAGAATCTATATTGTCGGCTTTCGTGAGCCATTGGCATTCAAATGGGATGCATTTCATCATCCTGACCCTGCATCAAAACAAATGCATTCGATTTTACACCCTGAAAATTCCAGTGAAACCAATGAACACGACTTTATGAAAGCTTATATCACGGGGGATGAAGGCAAGGTCAACCATAAATACATATTGAGCGATAAGTTATGGTTATATCTGCAAAACTATGCCGCCAAACACAAAGCCAAGGGCAACGGATTCGGATTCGGCCTTGTCAGCGGCAACGACACAGCCCGGACACTTTCAGCACGTTATTACAAAGATGGTTCTGAAATTTTAGTCAGTCGCGGCAAGGGGAAGAACCCACGAAGGCTCACCCCTAGAGAGTGTGCACGATTAATGGGTTATCCTGATGATTTTATGATTCCTGTCTCGGACACCCAAGCCTACAAGCAGTTCGGGAATTCAGTTGTTGTTCCTGTAATCAGTGAAATCGCCCGCATCATGAAGCCCTTTATTTTACAACTTATTGACAGAGAAGCATCTCTAAACACTGAAAAAGAAAGAATGTATGCCTAAGACAGAAGTGGCATAATTACCTTACGTTTCTTTACGCCAACGCGAAACAGCAGGATCAAGATGCCGCTCAAAGAATTGCTCGAAACTCAGAACACTATGCGCATCCCGATAAATCTCGTTGGTTTCTTTAAGTTTTTCGGGAACCACGATGTAGATTTTGTTTTTTGCAGCTTGCTCAATTTGATTGCGGGTAATTTTGTTATCCAGCGTTGCCAAAAAGAAACCGTAGCCTTTGTTTGCTTCGGTTACGACTTGTCTCCAGCGCTCCCTCAATGTTCTTTTTGCTGTAAAAATAATGCTGCCTAACGGATTTTCCCTAAAACTTTTCTCGGATGGCATAATGAAATCCGGTGTCGCACCATCCACATCGACCTGCTCCGCAAATGGATAAGAAAGCCGCGAAAAAAGTTCCCTGATGATATATTCAAATGCTTTCCCAGCTCTGCTTTTCCTTGACTGAAAAATAGACATTAGAAAAGTATTCATATCTCTGAATCTAACTGTACCCGTCGCTGCCAGTAATTTATCAATAACAGCTTGTCCGGCATCATTCTCTGCTTTCAAATATTGCTGGTAAATTTCATCCTGCATTTGATCAAACAGTGCCGAAAAATTCGTTTTGATTTCAGATTCACTTTTACCCTTTAAAACAACATCGGCAGCCTTGCTGCAAAGCACGGTATTAACCGGCACAGCACGTTTGAAATCGTCAAACAAACTCATTCAGCTAACAACCCGCCAACCGCCGCCAGCGCCTCTTTCAATTTCGCAGGCTCCGTACCACCGGCCATGGCCATATCCGGCTTGCCGCCGCCTTTGCCGCCGCAAATGATGGCCACTTCGCGGACGATATTGCCAGCGTTATATGTGCCGGTTAAATCCTTGGTCACACCAGCAACCAACTGTACTTTTCCGCCTTTGATTTGACCGAATACAATCACCCCGGATTTCAGTTTGCCTTTGGCTTTATCCATAAAATCGCGCATATCGGCGACATCTTTTACCTCGGCAGTGAGCAATTTGATGCCGTTCACATCGTTGGCCATGCCAATCAAATCATCCAACTGCCCCGTTGAGGCTTTGGCTTTCAGCGATTGCAGCTCTTTTTCGGCATCTTTGAGCTTGGCTTGCAGCGCATTTACGGCATCCGCAGCCTCGAACGGACGCGCTTTCACTTTGCCAGCGATTTCATTCAGTGCATCCACATCGGCAACAAAACTGCGGTAAGCCGCCTCGCCCGTCGTCGCCTCGATGCGGCGCACACCGGCGGCGATTCCCGTTTCGGAAAGAATGCGGAACGGGCCGATATCGCCGGTTCGCGCCACATGCGTGCCGCCGCACAATTCGGTAGAAAAACCCGCCGACACCACGCGCACTTCATCGCCGTATTTCTCGCCAAACAGCGCCATCGCACCGGAGGCAATCGCTTCGTCCTGGGTCATGATATTCGTATCCACTGCATCGTTGGCCCAGATCGCAGCATTCACTTTGGCTTCGATTTGTGCCTTTTCCTCAGCCGAAACCGGCTGATGGTGCGAAAAATCGAAGCGCAAGCGCTCCGGCTCAACCAGCGAACCGGCCTGCTTCACATGCTCGCCCAACACATCGCGCAACACCGCATGCATCAAATGCGTGGCCGTATGATTGCGACGAATCGCATTGCGTCTTTCCTCATCGACGGCGAAATGTGCGGTTCCGCCGCTGCTGATTGCGCCTTGTGTGACCGTTCCGACGTGCACAAACAGATCGGAAAGCAGTTTTTTGGTGTCGCTGACGGTGAAAACCGCATCGCCGACGCTAATCACGCCGGTGTCGCCCGTTTGACCGCCGGATTCGCCATAAAACGGCGTTTGATTGGCAATCAGCCAGCCTTTTTCACCTTTGTTCAGGGTTTCCACCGCATTCTCGCCCCGAATCAGCCCGGTGATTACGCCTTCGGCACTCAGCGTCGAATAACCGAGGAATTCAGTCGGCCCGTGCTGCTCGCGCAATTCAAAAAGCGCTTTGGGAATCGCCGCTTCGCCACTGCCGCCCCAAGCGGCGCGCGCACGCTGGCGCTGCTCTTCCATGCAGGTTTCAAACCCTTGCATATCCAGATGAATATCTTGGCCTTTGAGAATATCGGCGGTTAAATCGGTAGGGAATCCGTAAGTGTCGTACAAGGTAAACAAGGTCTTGCCGGGAATCGTGCCACCCGCGCCCGCCGCATCCACAGCCTGCTCGACCAGCTTCAAACCCTTATCCAGCGTTTTGATAAAACGCTCTTCTTCGATACGAATGACTTGTGTAATATTGCTTTGGTTCTCTTTCAGTTCAGTAAAGTGATCACCCATTTCGCTAACCAGAGCGGGCACAAGCTTGTACATAAAAGCTTCTTTCGAGCCTAATAATCGACCGTGTCGACATGCACGGCGTAAAATACGCCGAAGCACAAAACCACGCCCCTCATTGGAGGGAAGCACTCCATCAGCAATCAAGAATGATACTGAACGGAGGTGATCAGCAAATATTCGGTATGATACTGTATCTTCAGGCTCTTCTATCCATTTAAAAACACCAACATCATTGATCGCTAGAATAAGGTTTCTAAATAAATCTATCTCATAATTATCATGCGTACCCTGCATCACCGCCGCCATGCGCTCCAGACCCATGCCGGTATCGACACTCGGTTTGGGCAGCGGATTCAGCGTGCCTTCGGCATCGCGATCGTATTGCATGAATACCAGATTCCAGATTTCGACAAAGCGGTCGCCATCTTCTTCCGGCGTCCCCGGCGGGCCTCCGGCTATATGTGTGCCGTGATCGTAGAAAATTTCCGAACACGGGCCGCACGGGCCGGTATCGCCCATCGACCAGAAATTATCCTTGGCCCCGATGCGGGCGATTTTGTCTTGCGAAACGCCAATATCCTTCGTCCAAATATCGTAAGCTTCGTCGTCGTCTTCAAATACGGTGACAAACAAGCGCGCCGCATCGACGTTCATTTCGACGGTGAGAAATTCCCATGCATAGGCAATCGCTTCTTTTTTGAAATAATCGCCAAACGAAAAATTGCCCAGCATCTCAAAAAAGGTGTGATGACGCGCCGTATGCCCGACATTTTCCAAATCGTTGTGTTTGCCGCCCGCGCGCACGCATTTTTGGCTGCTGACCGCAGTCGTATATGCGCGCGATTCGTTGCCGAGAAACACATGCTTGAACTGCACCATGCCGGCATTGGTAAACATCAGCGTTGGGTCGCCGTGCGGAACCAAAGAGCTTGAAGCAACGACTGCATGCCCTTTGCGCGAAAAATAATCGAGGAATTTTTGTCGAATTTCCGATGTTTTCACCGTGCATCCTCCGGCCTTTCATTCAAGTCGTATTCATTCGAAGCGTGTTCGTTTAATTCGTGTTCATTCAAAACACGCAGAATCGTAGCAGCATCGAAGCCCTTGTTCTGCAAAAAACGCGCCTGCCGCTGCCAAACCCGCTCATCATCATGGCGCAAACCCTGCGGATCGCGCCGTGCCAGCAATTCACAGCACGCGGCAAAGGCATCGAAATCACTCGCCAACACCTGCAAAACATCCTGCAAAACTGCTTCATCGACACCGCGCTGACGCGCTTTTTTAGCGGCCAGCCACGGCGATTCACCTTTAGCCATACGCATGCGCAAAAATGCCTCGGCAAAGCGCGTTTCGCTCAAATAACCGTCCGCCTGCAAGCGCGCAAGGACTTCTGCAATCAGCGCATCCGGATAATCGCGTTGGCGCAATTTCTGACGCAATTCGGCAGCACAATGCTCGCGCCGCCCCAAGGCGCGGATTGCTACGGCATAAGCTGCCTGTTGCTGTTTATCCACAACGCTGCGCCACGCTTAATAAGGTCTAAAACGCCTATTCAGCGGCGGTTTCTGCTGTACCGCTCAAACCCAGCTTTTCACGCACCTCGGCTTCGACCTCGGCCAGCATCTCCGGATGCTCTTTGAGGAAAGTGATGGCATTGTCGCGGCCTTGGCCGATACGCTCGGTTCCGCGCGCATACCAAGCCCCGCTTTTATTCACCAAACCATGCTCAACACCCATATCCAGCACTTCGCCGACATGCGAAATGCCTTCGCCGTACATAATCGAGAAATGTGCCTGCCGGAACGGTGGGCTAACTTTGTTTTTCACCACTTTGACGCGGGTTTCGTTGCCAAGCACCTCATCGCCCTTCTTAATCGCACCAATACGGCGAATATCCAGACGTACCGAAGCATAGAATTTCAGTGCATTACCGCCGGTTGTGGTTTCCGGATTGCCGAACATGACACCGATTTTCATGCGGATTTGGTTAATAAAGATAATCATCGTTCGCGAACGCGAAATCGAGCCGGTCAATTTACGCAGAGCCTGCGACATCAAACGCGCATGCAACCCCATGTGCGAATCGCCCATGTCGCCGTCGATTTCCGCTTTTGGCGTGAGCGCAGCCACCGAATCGACAACAATAATATCAATCGCTCCGGAACGGGTCAGCATATCGACGATTTCCAGCGCCTGCTCGCCAGAATCCGGCTGACTGACCAGCAAATCATCGATATTCACACCCAATTTTTCGGCATAAACCGGATCCAAGGCATGCTCGGCATCAACAAATGCGCAAGTACCGCCTTGTTTCTGCGCTTCGGCCACTGCATGCAGCGCCAGCGTGGTTTTACCGGACGATTCCGGCCCATAAATCTCCACCACCCGGCCACGCGGATAACCGCCGACGCCAAGTGCCGCATCCAGTGCCAGCGAACCGGTCGGTACCACATCCACACTCACATGCGCCTGCTCGCCCAAACGCATCACCGCGCCCTTGCCGAACTGGCGCTCGATTTGACTAAGGGCGGATTCCAGCGCCTTACTTTTATCAGACATATTCACTCCCCTCGAATATAAATTCTTCCACACGCCGGTATTGCGCGCCCGCCGCTGTTAAGCGCGAGGCAAACAGAATCAGTGACGATGCTGTCCATGCCAGTTGCGGCATTTCCGGAAAACCCTGCCAGCATTCGGCAGCCAGTGGCGTGGCGAATTCTCCGGCCCGCGCCAAGCTGATATGGCCGCGAAACGGACGTTCCTTCGCCGTACGTTTGCGAAGCGTAGCATGCCCCGCCCGACGGCAACAACGGGCAAGATGTTTAAGGTCTTTCGCCTGCTTTTTCGATGCGATACCAGCGAGCTGTTTGATGCCGATTGATTCGCTTCCGACCGATTCAACGCCCGCCCAGAACACACGCGGCTTCGCAGCACGCGGAAAAACACCGCAATCCTGTGTGATGAGATGAATCGGCGCGGTTTCCGCCGCGCAAGCAGCCAATTCTTCGGCCAGTGCATTCACATCCGTAGCGTTTTTAGCACC
>JAJRWP010000114.1 GCA_021545645.1 Zetaproteobacteria bacterium
CAGCAACAAAATACGCCGCATGGCTGCCTGCACCTGTTCGCTATCCGACGTCTGCCACATTTCGATGCCTTTTTCGGCGACGTTTTGCAGGGCCGCATGCAAGGCAATGCCAATGGGCGCGGCTTCCACGCCCGCCCAAGCAAATTCAGGTTCCGCATCCGTACTTTCCAATGCTATTTCCGTTTTTATTTCGGGTACTTGCGGCAGATTGGCGATGCGCATCAAGGGTGCAAGCGCTTCCGGCAAATCATCGGCAGCAGCGTCGTCCTCTGCACCCTCCTCTATTTCAACTTCGGCCCCAAAACAGCCATCCCCAGCCTTCAACAGCAATGCCAACAAAGAATTCTTGGCCGCAAGCCCGCTCTTTTCATTCACATGTCCGCTCATATAAAGCGCCGATTCGGCACGCGTGCAAGCGACATAAAGCAGCCGCGCCTGCTCAAATGCTTCTTTATCCTTTTCGAGATCGCGCACCAGATCGTAAACCGGATCACGGCTGCGCGTTTCGGCCTTCGGCGCAATCAGCAACGCCGATTCGCCCGCACCCAACGGCACTTCGCTCAACACCATCAGCGGCGTATCACCACTTTTCGGCGCTTGCCCAAGACCGGGCAGAATCACCACATCCCACTGCAAACCCTTGGCAGCATGAATGGTCATCAATTCCACACGCGCGGCTTGCGGCGAAGCATCGGGGGCGGCAAACAAATGCGCCAACCGCTCGTCAAAAGCCGAAAAATCGACATATCCGCCATCGTCCAGTGCTTCAATCAGCTCAAACACCGCGCGCACATTAGTTTGCGCATCCGTAGCCAGTAACGACGGCATCAACAGCCGCCGCCATGCCGTTTCCAACAAATCGCGCACGGCCAATCTGCCGCTTTCGGCAACAGCAGGAGCTAACGCGGCAACGAAATGCTGAACCCGCCTGCGCACCTGCTCCGGCAATTTGGCAAGCGAAGCGGCATCGTTGATGATTCGCCAAATGGGCCGCGCATCGCCAGCCAATAATGCGAACAACTCGGCTGCCGACAAACCGCAACAAGGCGCGCGCAACAAACTCGCCCACGATTCACGATCCGCCGGATGCAACAGCGCCCGTAGCAATGCCCGCAAGGTGCGCACCTCAGGCCACTCGCCAAGCGGCAACACCTTAACAGCACGAAAGGCAATGCCTTCGCCCTGCAAAGCCTGCATCAATGCATGCAATTGCTTGCGCGTGCGCGCCAATACTCCGATTCGCACTTGCTGTTCGCCTGCATCACCACAGCCGTCGCCACATCCCCCGCTTTTATCAAGCGCATTGCGAATCAAATCGACCGCCCATGCAGCTTCGGCAACATCGTCGCGCCCGGATTGCAGGCGCAAATGCACATTGCCCTGCTGCGACAACGCCGAATCGGCAGGCACATGCGCCACCGCACCGCGCACCATATCTTCTTGCGCCGCTGCCGGAAAAATCGCCGAAAAAGCACGGTTCACCCAATCCACCAAAACGGGTGCGGAACGGAAATTGCGCGAGAGTGTCAGCACATCTGTCGGCGGCAACCCCGCTTCGTGGCCCGCCGCTTGCATGAATAAACCAACCTCGGCCTTGCGGAAACGGTAAATCGATTGCATCGGATCGCCGACCATAAATAAGGTCCGTTGCGCCGCATCGCTAGCCTGCCAACCACAGGTCAAGGTGTGCAGCAAACGCATTTGCAACCTTGAGGTGTCCTGAAATTCGTCAATCAGAATATGATGGATGCGATAATCCAGACGCAGCAGCAAATCGCTTGGTGCGCCATGTTCGTCGGCCATCGCTTCCAGCGCCCGCAAGGCGATTTCGGTAAAATCAGCCTCGCCGTACTCACCAAATAAACGCTGCAACTGCGCGCTGGCCAGAATCAAAATATCGAACAACGCCGCCAACACCTGCCACTGCGAATCTTCATAGCGCGCCGCAGCAGGCAACCTGCGCAAGGCATGCAAGGCTTCGTTCAGCGCCGGAATTTCGGCAAGTTGATTCAGCAAGGAAACAAAATGTTTTTTCTGTTCGGTAAATTCTTTCCCCGCCGGAAACCCGCGCCGCACATTGACGGTTTTGCGGAATTTGTCCTCTTTCGTCAACAATTCATCGGCAATCATCTGCCAGAGTGGCAACGCCTGCACATCGCATGCTGGCCAATGCGTTAACCCGGCCAGCGCCGCATCGCCGCGTTGATCCCCGGCAAAGGCCAGCAGTGCCAGCAATTCTTCGCGTATGTCATAGGGAAAAAGTGCGGCGCAAGCATCCAATCTATCTTGCATCAGCACACGTAAATACGTTTCCTGCCGCGCTCTTAGGCCGTCCTTATCGCGCACATGACCGGCAATATCCGGCAACCACTGATCGCGCTTGCCCAGCATATCGGCAAGCATGTCGATAACACTGACCGTGTTGTGATCCTGATGCAGCAGCAGGGTCTCGGCGATTTCCGGGCAACAGCGCAAAGCTTCGTTCAGCGCCGCTTCGGCAGCCTCGCGGTACAAACGCTGCGGCTGCTCGCCGGGACGCGGCATATCACCGAAACCGGAAAGCAGCGGCAACTGCCGCGCCAGCATGTGGGTCAGGCTATCCAAGGTCATGATTTGCAAACGCGCCGGATATTCAGCCAGATGCCAATCACGTTTTACCGCCTGTGCGCGGACTTTTTCGGCCAATTGCCAAGTCTGCATGCGATGTGAACTGGCATCCTCAGGCTGCGCCATCAGCAGCGCCTCGACAACACGTGCACGCATTTCCGCCGCCGCTTTGCGCGTAAAGGTCAGCGCCAGAATCTCCTCCGGCTCGTCCACAACCACCAATAAAGCCAGCACCCGCCGGGTCAGCAATTCCGTTTTCCCGGAACCGGCAGGCGCTTGCACCAGATAAGACGATTGCGGCGAAACAGCCTGATGACGCGCCGCGCTACTCATGCCGCGCCCTCATCGTCATTCACTGTTTTTCTGCTCTCGGCAATCCGGCACAACCCCATAAAAGTGCAATAATGACAAGCCTTTGCATCACGCGGAGACACATCGGCACGGCCAGCAATGAATTCTTCAGCCAATCCATTCACCGATGCTCGCCAAGCCGCCGTTAAGGCAGGCCAATCGGCAGGCATATCCTCCCGTTTGCCAACATATGCCTTGATTCCCGGCACGCCGACATCCTCTGCCGACAAACCCTCGAAACCCATGTCGCCACTGCGCACACGCGCAAAGGCAACCGCCTGCACATCCGCCTCGGCCAGTGCATAAACAGGCAATTGCGGCTCTTCCATGCGTTCGCCCATCCATTTTGCCGGGGATTGCGGCGCGCCGGTTTTGTAATCGAGCATGATGCGCTGTCCGGCATCGTCCATATCAATGCGGTCAGCTTTGATGTGAATCGAAATATGCTCGCCGTCGCTTGCGTCGCAAACCTTGTCGGCAAACGGCAAACGCAAGGTGTATTTCTTTTCGGTCGCCAACACCCGGAAAGGCGGACGCGCCCTTTCGATGTCCAGCCATTCACCAAGAATCCGCTGCATGCGTTTACCTTCGACACGCCTGATCTGCGTATCCATCGCCGTGCGGCTTTCCGCCCACGCATACGCAACGGCCTGCGCCAGCAAATCATCGCAAGCGGTTTGGCTCAGTGCCAGCAATTGCTGTTGCGAAGAAATCCGCTGCCAGATGAATTCCAGCGCAAGATGCAGCAACGAACCCTTAATGCGCGGCTCAATGCCCGGTGTCGTTTCGCCAAGCGCACGAATCGCAAGACGGTACGTTGCAAACGCGCGGAACGGGCATGCCGATTGATCGTGCAAAATGCCGACACCGCCGCCAATATCCTCGTCCTCCTGCATGGCAATGCATGCGTCATCGTTAAAAGCTTCCTGCGCTGCTAATGCTGGAGAAAAATCATCCGTCAGCGGCGGCTGTGCAAGCACATCGGCAACAAACGGCGAAACAAGCGCCTGCCGCTCGTCGCGTTGACCGGCAAAACACACTTCCACATGCGGAGCAGCCTGTAAAAAGCCGTTCCAACGCCATTGCGATGTGGAAAAAGCCAATGCCGCATGGCTCATCGGCAGGCGGTATTTCTTTTGTAGTGATGCCAGCAACATCGCCTGCGGACGCGGCACTTGCGGCATCGCTTCTTCATCCAAACCGTGCAACAAAAGATAATCGAAACGAAGTCCTGCCGTTTTTTCCAGCGGCAGGATGTTCACGTTGGGAAAATAGGCCGAAAGCATCAAGCTCTGCCGTGCGCAGGCAGCACGCAAGAGACTGAAAAACCGACGCCACGGCAAGCGCTCGCCAAACACATCGGCGGCAGCAAGCGACGTCAACACATCGCGAAAAGCATTCATCTGGCGAATTTCGTGGTCGGTTCTTTTCTGGGCGTTCTTTTTTTGTTCATCCGAAGGCTGTTGCGCATCTGTCCACTGAACAAAACCGAGCTTCTGCAACAAACCATGCACATCGCGAACCCAATCGCCAGCCGATTTTCTGGCATCATGCCAATCGTTAAGCGCACGCAGCAATAACACCAGCTCAGGCATGGCCTGCGCCTGCTGCGTTTTCGCTTGTAAGGATTGCAGCAATCCGGAAAAACTCAGCCGGTGACGGTTGCGCTCGCGCAAATCGGCATCCAACAGCGCCCGCGCATCCCTTTCTGCAAACGCACCGCGCAAGTACGGCGAACACAGCAAGCGGGAAAAATCAGCAAAGCTAACGACCTGCTCACCAGCCAAAGCAAGCACATGCAAAAGCTGCCGCAGCAACGGCAATTCGATCAATGCCATACCCGGTGTATTCACCGCTTGCGTACCCGCATCGGAAGTAGCTTCCGGCATCAGTAGCGCATCCAAAACCCGCCGCAAACCGGGAATCGCCGCCTGATCGCAAACGACAATAGCGATGCGCATATCGGCCTGTTCATCCAGCAAACGCCTAACACGTGCAGCAATATGCAAATATTGCGCATCGTCATCGGCACAGGCCGTCAGTATCGGTTGCGCGCGTGGTGCATCGTTAATCATCCGGTATAATTTGCTTCCGGCATGTTGCATGGCCTGTAAAAGTGCCGCCTGCAACGGTGAGTACGTTTCAAATCCATCCAGCATCATGCTCGGCGATACGTTGATGTGTTGACTGGCGTGCAAAATACATTGGCCAAGATCGGCGCTAACAATCCGTCCTTTCAGGCCCGGCGTTTGCAATTGCTTGCGCATCGCCTCAATCCAGCGTGCCAGCGCCTCGCTTTCCTCGCTGTGACTTCCTTTCAGTTCGGCAATAGGAATACGGTATTCGCAAATCAAACGATAAGCGGCTGCCGCCTGTGTCGCTAAGCCGGATAGCGCCCCTTGATTGTGCGCAGGCGCTAGCCTTTTGCGCATGTCATCACGCATATCACGGGCGATTACCCTTTCCCAAAGCAAGCGCTCCTGAACCTCGTTCAGCGGTAACGGCAAATCCCCGGAATGCATGAGTATATGCTGCAACCAGCCTTGCCATGTAAAAACCTGCGGGGTTTCACACACGCTTTCCCCGGTGTTTTCGGAACTTTTTTCAACATGCTCGACAAAGCGCTGCCGCCATTGCGCCGCCAATTCGGCACTGGAAACGACCAGCAAACCGCCCGCAGCGAGTTCCAGCAAGACCTGCTGCGTACCGATGTCGGTTAATTCAAGTGGATGTTCTTGACCACGCATGTATGAAGCGATTTAAGGTTTTTGCTGTTGGCCGGGAACCACCCGGCCCTGTGCATCCATATGCGCCGGCACATAAACGCTCGGTGGATTGGTATCGTCCGCCAAACGCATCCAAACCAGCGATGCAATCACAAGACCGACAATCACCGCAAAAGCGATAAAACGACGCGATGGCGGATGCGGTTTTTCCGGGGTGATGTCGATCACCTCGCTGCCATCTTTGCGGCTGCGTCGCCATGCCAGCCAAATGCGTAACAGCAGCGTCAAATGACGCATGGCAAACATCAGAATAATCGGTGCCAAAAAGAAAAGGAAGGTAATAATGATGCCTCTCACGATCGCCCCCTAAATCTTCATCAAGGCATGCACAGCTGCCGAATAGGCCTGCACATCCGGCTCGCCGCCCCGCCGTTGCGCAAAAAACACCGTTTCGGCAAGCACTTCAAGCAGCGCATGCAAGGCATCGTGCCGATTCATGCCCTTGCGTTGCATGAGAAATTCCACACAGCTTGCCACTTCCGGCGGCTGACGAACGGCGATTTGTTCTTCCAAGGCCAAATGCAAGGACAGGTGAAGATACGGATTCATGCCATCGTCAACTTCAAAATCCCGATCAAGGAAATCTTCCAAGTC
>JAJRWP010000115.1 GCA_021545645.1 Zetaproteobacteria bacterium
GATAGCTCCCAGTTGGATGCGTATAATGTGCCGCGCATCGGTGTTTCATCGGTATGGCCTTGCAGCATGATTTCAATGACTTCCGGCCTGATGAACAGCTTGGCCAGTTCATCCATGAGTTTTTTCGCTGCAGGTGCCAGTGTTATTTTACCCGGCAAAAAAGCGATTTTTTGAGACAAGCGTACGCGCACATTTTCCTTGTCCAATTGCAGAACATGAATCGCTTCTCCTTTACCCAAGGCCTTGGCCACTTCCGTCAATGCTTTGGCGGTTCGTTTCGGTGCTTTGCTGCCGTCGGTAATATCGCGGCTAGGCATGGACGGCCCCTGCCCTTCACTGAGGTTTGCTCCGCGCAACATGGGGCTGAATGTACCGGCCAGCGAGCCGAGTGCTGCCAAACGTTTCTCATCGACAATCACGGCCATGGATGTCAGTAGGATGAAAAAAGCCAGCATTTGCATCATTAATTCGAGAAATAATGCCGCGCCCGGGTCTTTCGGGGCGGGTATCGGTTCCGGGTTTTTTTCGCGTGCCATGGCTATGCTTTCCCGTTATCTTTCAAGTATTAATCGAACGACGATATGCGTTCTTTCGGTGGCAGGAAGCCAAGCAGCTTTTGCTCCATCACACGCGGATTTTCACCGGCAACCAGCGATTGAATGCCGGTCATGATAATTTCATGCAGCATCACTTCATCTTTGCTGCGTGATTTTAGCTTAGCCGCCATCGGCAGGGCGATGAGATTGGCAATCAGTGCGCCGTAGAATGTGGTTAACAGTGCAATGGCCATGGATGGGCCGATAGAGGCGGGGTCGGACATGTTTTGTAGCATCAGAACCAAGCCGACCAGCGTGCCGATCATACCCATGGCAGGGGCCATGGTGCCGACTTGCGCCATCACATCGGCTCCCTTGGCATGGCGCTGGCTTAATTTATCCATTTCGGTGTAGAGAATATCTTCGATTTCGCCGGGTTCCTGCCCGTCGATGGCCATTTGCAGGCCTTTGGCCATGAAAGGATTGCTGACACCATCCATTTTGCTTTCCAGCGCCAATATTCCTTCCTTACGGACAATTTGGGATAATTCCACCAGTTCGTCGATGGTATCTTTGGGAGTGGACATTTTGTACATGAATGTCTTGAGGGTGATGCCGATGAGTTTGAGAACGTCGGCCAACGGGTAGCTGACCAGAACAACACCGATAGTGCCGCCAATAACGATGGTCATCGACGTCGGGTCGATAAAGCTGGACAGGCCGTCACCGATGGCGAACATGACTAGGCCGAATGCCATAATAATGCCGATTAGGGTTGCGATATCCACAGGTCCATCTCCTTTTCGCAAACTGCCTCGATCATCAAGACCGGGCGATGATATCTTTAAGCAAGAAGCGTGCTAATTTTTGCCAATTGACGGCGGCGGTTTCCAAAATCGTCTGTTTTTAACGTGGTTTGCAAAGAAAACGGAGGCGGAAATGAATCCGCCCCCGCTGCGCGCCTGTTTTTTTGCTTCTTCTTACTCAGGGCTTACCGCTTGATCTGCATCAACGATTGCAGCATCTGATCGGTGGTCAGAATGGTTTTCGAATTGGCTTCATAACCACGCTGCACGACGATGAGTTTGACGAACTCGTTGGCCAAATCGACGTTCGATTGTTCCAAGCCGAACGGTGTAACCGTACCCATGCCGCCGTTGCCGGGTTTTTCCAGCACCGGCGAGCCGGAGGCGATGGTTTCCTGCAGCAGATTGTTGCCGACATGATTCAACACATCCGGATTGGGGAATTTGGCCAGTGCGACCTGATACAATGCGCGGCGCTGACCGTTGGTGAACACGCCGAAGATTTTACCGCTGGAATCGGTTTCCAATTTGTCGAGGAAACCAGCGGTGAAGCCGTCGCGAATCATCTGCCGGGTGGCGAAACTACCGGCCATTTGTACCGTTCCTTCAAGGCCGGTGCCGGTGATTCCCTGCGCATCGGTACCGGTTGCATTACCAAAATCCATGGCAATGACGCCGGGGGTGGCATTGGCCCATTGGAAGGTGAGGGAAGGCGATTTCTCTGTGACCAACTGGCCGGAAGAGCCGAATACCAAGGATTGGGTTCCGACGGCAGTGACGACGCCCGATGTGTTGACTGTTGACGCGGTGGGCAGTGTCTGACCGCTACCGACACCAACCTCTTTGGGTGTACCGGCTGTGCCGCCGGTAACATCGCCGCCATCGACCGAGGCGTGCCAATCCCAAACGCTGTTTCCGGAAGCATCCAGTCCCATTTTGGTCAAATGCAAGCTAATCGCGTGCGTTTTACCCAATGAATCGTAGGTATTTACTTCCGCTTTGTAGTGGTAGGTGGCTGGATCGCTGGCGCTAAATGTTGTGCCGGATGCCAGTGGGGTGGCATTGGAATCCAGTGACAGGCCAGCGGTGACCTTCGAGGTTGCCTTGGCCTGCGCGGCCAGATTGGCAAAGGCAATATCTTTTACCTTGCCGGTTGCCACGGCGGTCACCGGATCGGTTGACCAGCCTTGCACGACATTGCCCTGTCCATCGATCAGATTGGAGTTTTTATCAAGGATAAAAGCACCGGCGCGGGTATAGGACAATTGGCTGGTCGCCGGATCGCGCAAGGCGAACAGGCCGTTGCCGTTAATCGCCATATCGGTCGGGTTGGTGGTGCTCTGGATGGAACCCTGTTGCGAATCGCGGGTGATGGCTCCGATGCGCACGCCGTTACCGACCTGATTGGCGATATTGGAACGTGTGACACCAACGGTCTGCGACAGAACATCGGAGAAAACGACGTTCTGACTTTTAAACCCCAGTGAATTGACGTTGGCGATATTATCACCAATCACACGCACCGCTTCACCGAACGATGAAAGACCGCTGGCGCCTGTGAATAATGCATTGTAAATACCCATGATAGTCTCCTTTAGTTGTTTTTTCCGCAGCTTATTTTCTAAGGGCGGATTTCCGTAACATCTGCTATTGAGGCGGCGATACCGCCGACCATTAATTCATTGCCGTTGCTGGTGAGAAGCACCGCATCAACGGTTCCGGAGCGCGAAATAGTTGCTTTCACGGCTTGTCCCTGAAGATCAAGGGCGCTGATTTCGATGCGGTAGTCACCCGTTGCTGCCGCTGCACCGCTATCGGTCAGACCATCCCAAGTTAGCGGATTGTTTCCTGCCGAAAGTGCGCCCAATTGCATGCTGCGAACAGGTGTTCCGCTAGCATCGAAAATATTTAGATTTGCTTGCGCGGCAGCATTCGTTAACTGTACCGAGAAGGTCTGCGGCGTGCCGCTAAAGTGAATTTTATTCTGATTAACGCTAACCGAATGGCCGAGCCAAGTTGCCGCAGTGCTATTGCTGCCCGTGCTGCTGTTGCCTTTGGCCAGAAGCTCTTCCAGCAGCTTGTTGGTATTGGTTTGCTGCTCAACCATGTTGAACTGCGCCAACTGGCTGGACATTTGGGTTGCATCCTGTGGCTTGAGCGGATCTTGAAATTTCATCTGCGCGACCAGCAGTTTGAGAAAAATATCCTTCTGCCCCAGATTGTTTTGACGCGTGTCGGTCGTTTGGCTGGTTGTTGTGGCAGTGTTGATATTGGAAATTGGCATTGTCGGCTCCGTTTAGATATGAATACTCAAGCGCCCATGCGTGGCGGCTTGCGTATTTATGGGTATTTCGGCCTGCGCGGGGGCGTTTGATTTATCGTTTGCTTGCTGTTGCTGATTTGGTTGTCCTGAAAACGACTGATCCTGTGCCGCGTGTTGCTGTTGCGATCCGGTTTGCAATGAAAATTGATCAAGCGAAAGGCCCTGTTGCTCAAGTGCTGTGCGCAGGTGCGGCAGATGCTGTTCAATCACCTGACGGGTCATGGCTTGTTCGACGGTCAGATGCATTTGTAATTGCTTTGCAGCATCGGTTTGCAGCGAAACATGAATTTTGCCGAGATGTGCCGGTTCCAATTGCAGTTCGAGGCGGGTTGCGCCATCTTTGGCCGATTGGGCAATGTGACGCATCGCTTCAAGCGCTTTGAGCGGATAGCCTGCGTGTACGAAGCGCTGCTGAATGGCATCAGAAGCACTTCGTGATGTTCTGGATTCACTCTGCAGCAAGCTGGAAAAGCGTGCATCGTTCATCTCCTGTCGCACAGCGGAATCGGGAAGATGATTGTTGCTTTGCCCGTGTCCGAACTGGCTGTTTCCCTGTTGCTGATCGGCAAGTTGGGCGGCATTCTGATTTAGCAGGTTGACGAGTGCCGCATGGTTGGCCGAGCCGCTCGAGGCGGATGCTGAAGTCGTACTGCCCGATTTTACATTGTTTGCCTGTGAACGGGCAGCCAATAGAGCCTGTTGCGTAATGTTTGTCTGGGCATCCTGCTGATATTTGTTGGCCTTCATGGTTTGACCGGTTTGCAGCTTGTTACCCTTCAGTTTATCACTATCCAAATGATTTTGTTGCAAGCTTATTTGTTGCTCAATGCCGCTATGCAGTGATGCAACGGCTGGCTTTTCATAAGCTTGTGTCGCTGGGTTGGCAGTGTTTTCTGTACGGATATTTTCATTCGGGCGGGCTGCGCTGATATGTTTATTCTGTCCGCCGCTGAGCGGGCTGTTGCCGATTTCCTGTTGCATTGCTGTTGTGCTTGGCGCTGGGCTTTGTTTTGCCGAGGGCGCAGTGGTTTCATTTTTATTGGCAAGTGTTAGCAGTTTATCTGCGTGGGTGTCGCGTTTATCCGTATTACGCATATCTTTTTTATCGCTACTTGTTTGATGCGGTTGTTCTTCTTTTGCGGATTTATCATTTTTGATTGTGTTTGCTGTGCTGACGACGGGCAATACGATGGCGGCAGGTGTCTCTTCTTGGCCTTTCTTTTTCTGTGCTGATGTTGCTGCCAAGGGTGTTTGCAGTGCTTGCAAAGACTTTGTTTTTTTACCGTGCTCAGTTTTGCCAATGTTTGCACTTGCATGTTTTGTGGCTTGCAGTTTGGCGTTTTTATCTGATTTGGCTGCCAGCGCCGATCTTAGAGAAATGTGTTTTTCTGCGCCGATAGTCGCGGTCATCTGTCCTTTGGCGAGCTTTCCTTTGTTGTGCGTTAGTGCTGAAAAAAGATTGGCAAATACGCCTGCCTTGCCTGTTTTGCCACCCTTTTTCACGCTGGCGATGCTCGCCTCGCTGGATGTGCCGGTTGTTTGAAGTTGTTCTAACATACCGCTCTTAACGCATACAGCGGGCCAAACTAATACTCCTTATAAATCAATGAGTTATGGATTTTGTTTATTGTTTGTCCGGCAGATATTGCCGCATGGCGGGGCAATATCTGCCGCGTGCTTTATCCGTTGCTGATGACAATCAATTCGGCAATGTCGTTATGATATTCCAGCCATGAATGGCGCGATACCGGATTGCCGAACGGGTTGATAATGATTTGGTTCTGGCGCAGGCAGGTGAAATCCTGTTCGCGCGGAAACAGTTTGCGGATTTTATCTTGCAGGGGATCGCGCCACACAAAATTGCTGTGCAAACGGTAGCCGATCCAGATATAACCTTGATCGTACAAGCTGGCAAAGAGTTGCCCGGCATCTTGCGGCAGGTCGCCGTTGACTTGCAAGGCTTCGATATCCATGACTTCGACATCCGCCGGATCGTTTTTGCCGATATTCGACATCAGACTATCAATGCCGTGGCGCAGGGTGCGTTGCAATTCATAAGCTGTTTCGCTTTCCGAGGCGTACATATGATAACTGGTATGGGCAATATATGTGCCGTAGAACTCGTCCGGGACGGTGACGTGCACCTCCGTTGGCAGATCGAAGCGATCCAATTCCTCTTGTAGCAGGTGGGCTTGTTGCCGGTTTTGCAGGATGGGGAAAATTTGAGGTTTTTCCTGCTGCTCGCGAACGACGGTAATCAGGTGGGAAAGGACGGTGGTAATGGCCAAATAGGCTTTTTTTTTTAGGTGCTCCGGCTGGGATAGAATGATACGATCGGTATCCTTCACAAAATCGCGAAGTTGATTCATATCGGTGAAATTCCACCGGATAACTTCGAAATTCACGCGCTCCAGCGCCCCTTCCATTTCACCGAGTCGGCGGCGCAGGTAAACAATATGATGAATATGCTCTTTGCGGGTGATGTCGTCGATGATGCGCACATCAATATTTTCAAAGTCACGCAGCAGCATCTTGAGCAATAGGGGTAATGCGTTTACCCAACCGGTGATTACCAATCGGAGTGTTTTCTTTTGTTGTACCGCGATTGTGTAGCCTTGTTGCTTGTTTGCGGTATTGCTTTCCGGCAGGCACATAACAGGAGCTTCTTTGCGCGCAAACATATAGGCCAATTCACCATGCACATCGCGCGAATGCAGAGCCAGCGCCAATATGGCATTGCTTGTGAAGGGTGCATGTTCGGCAAGTTTATACAGTGGAATCGGGTCTTTTCCGGTCTCGGCGATGGCAATCAGGGTGACGCCGCGTGTCAACATTTCGGCGGCAAGTGCGCGCACTTCCAGATGCTTATCGCCTTTACGGTTGGCAAGACAAAGCTGCCCGTCGCGGAGACTCACTTCGCCGCTCCATTCGCTGATTTGCAGGGCCGATTCTTCGGTGCGGCCAGGAATCATCAGGCGCTCCATGACCTGATCGAAATCCTGATAAACGAGAATATTGCGCATCATGTTGGCGCTGATTTCCGCATGCGACATAACCACCGTCGGTTTGTTGTAAACATCCTGATTATCCCAGCCGATTTGCAGGATATGATGGTGCGAGGAGAGCTGTGGGCTGGCCAGTGTTGGCGATGCGTAATTCAGATAAATATCCGGATTCACTTTACGGATGGCGAGCAGGGAAAAGGTGCTGTGCGACAGTTGCACGGCATGCGAGACATCATCCGGCACATTGATAATCGCTTGCCGTGCGTGTTCCAGATTGACCCGTTTGAGCGTGTCTATTTCCTGCATATTTCCCCAGCGATAGGAAATCCAGCGATGTTCGGATAGACCTTCCGGCATATTTTCGCTATCGCCCAGCATGACCAGTTTCAGGCGCGAAAAATGCCGTTCCGAGATACTACGCAATTTTTCCACGATATACGGTGCGGTTTCGGACCAGCCGAGCATGACCATATGATTGGTGATGTTCAGTCGTTCGTTGCGCAGTTTTAGCATCAAACCGGAGACGACTTGCGCACCGATACCGATGAAAAAAGCGAAAATAAATACGCCGACAATGACCGCGAACACCGAAACCATGGCCAAGCTGGCATCGGGTGGATAGGCGATTGAATTGCCCGGATCGGTGAATAGCCGGAAAGCAAACCAAATCTGCGCAAACAGCGTGCTATCGGTGCTGTTGATGATATTGTCGCCGGTGTAATCGTAGGGTGGCAGTTGGAAGTGGCCGAGTACGCCGCCGGAAATGGATAAAACGGCGAGCAGCAATATAATCAGATTCACTTCCTGCATGAATTGCCCTTCGCGTACCACATCTCTCAGGTTGCGCAGGATGATGGCCCACGGACGCAGCAGACGAATCAGGCGCAGGGCGCGCAGGGCGCTACCATGCGGAATAACCGCGAGGGCGGGAATCATGACTACGGTGGCAACCAGATCGACCCACCAGTAAAACCACTCGGAAATACGTTCTTTGCGCGATTCGAATTTCATATTGCGCATGATCAGTGCGCGCACTGCCAATTCGACACTGAAGAAAATAATAATCACCCACAGCATGGTGTCTTGAGCGAAAAACGAGAGCATAATCACCAGTGAAATAAACATGCCGTAAGTGGGCGAATACATGGTGCTTTGCAAATCAATATAACGGAAGGCGCGCAGTGTCCGCATCAGATAGACGGCGCGCAGCAGACGCGCAGCAGTAGCACTTTCGGCATCCAGCGGGATATTGAGGACGGTAATCAACAGCGAGGCGATGCCGACGAAATCAAGCACGAGGAACAACATATCCAGCTTGCTGTTTAACGAAGAACGGTAGGGGTTGGTGCGGATTTTATGGCGCATAATGGCAATGCGCATCAGCAGCTCGATGGAAAAGGCGGCGAAAAGCACCGTGGCCAGCATTTGATTGTGGGTGAAGGATGCGCCAATCAGCAGCAGCATCAAAATACCGAAACGCGGATGCATCAACACCCATTCGAGGTGGTGATAAAGTAACGGACGATCTTGCAGGACGGATTTCATAGCTTGGTCTCCTCGGCAACGGATGCGCACGGGCAGTGGGGGCGAAGCTCTGCCAATATGGCGTGTGCCAGTTGCCAGGCGGTGTCGCGTGGGGCTTGGATACTGCTCACCAGAATCAGTGCGGCGGGGGTTTCAGGAATGAGACAGAGAAAATGATGGGTGTGCGGGGTGCGAAAATAAACCTCTTGCATGTGGCGGGAAAAGGCGCGGTTTTGTTGTGCCGAGACAAGCTCGTCGATTTCTTCGATAACCGGTCCGCGAAACATGTTAGCACTGGCTTCCATGACCGTTTCAACATATGCCTCGGTAAAATAGGCGACTTCGTGAAATGCGGCGAGCATGGTGGCGGTATCCAGATTAATGACACCGGCGGCGATATGTGCTTGGTGATTTTGTACCAGTTGGCGACAAATATCCTGTAGGCGGCTGTTTACTTCGGCGCGCATGCAGCTATTTCACGTTGCTGATGCGGTCGGTCAGCGCTTGGCTTATTTTCACGGCCTTTTCGGGTGGCAGAAAAGAGAGAATTTTGCCGACTTTTTTTTCATCCATGCGCGAAAACATGCGTACGACAATCGACAAATCCATACGTTCGATCACCGGCGCGGCGCGATCTGCTTTCATCCCTTCGTAAACAGCTGTTAAGCGTTTGATTTTTTTGGTATTGATGCTTTTTTCCTGCACCAGCATATCCTTGATGCGCGCTTCCAACGCTTGCAAATCGGAGAGCCGTTCACGCAGCTTTTTTTCGGAGGATTCGGCTGCTTTTTGGCGTTCTTCGAGTGCGGCTTGACGGACATCCAGTGCATCCCTGATTTTACGCAACGAAAGGAGTGTTTCACGTTCGGCTTGGCTGATGGCTTCGGCATCCGGTGTGTAGGGGAGGGCGCTGGCTTCCGGGATGAGTTGTGCCGTGGCAGCTGTGGATTCTTCGGTTTCTGTTGGTTGTTGTTCAGTTTTTTTTGCGGTTTTAGTTGGTGTATTGTCTGCTGCTGCCTGAGCAATGCTAATCACTTCGCTATTTGCCTGATGGCCGCTCCACAAGGCAAGACCGGTTCGGCCAAGCGCCAGAATGCTCAGCAGGCTGAGTAAAACGAGAACACGGCCGCTGCGCATCATATTCAGATACCTGCCGCCAGATGCTTGCTCGCATTGTAGGCCAGACGGCTGGCAGCGCGATCATCGTCGATTTTCTGCTGCTTCCGATCCAGCGCAAGCCTCGCTTTATCCATGAATTTTTTATCAATATGCGCGAAGGCTTTACCGCGACGATCATGTTCTAGCCAGCGCTTCAGAAGCTCTTGTTCCTGTGCATGCAGCGCATTCATTTTCTCTTCTAGCAGTGTGATTTGCAGGTTTTGTTCGCTTATCAGTTCGTCGTACATCAATAATGCACCGGCTTGAACCGTCATGCGTATTGCCTGATTGCGTTGCTTTTGAATTTGCCTGATATGCTCAAGCAACAGATCGCGCTGGGTGTGAAGTTGTTGGCGTTGGCGGTTGAGTGCGGCCAATTCGTATTGCGCCCGGCTGCGCGCATGTTCGGCCAGTTTTTTTAACACTTGGTGCGGTAAAAGTCTCATTTAGTTGTCCTCCCGTTGCGATGCCATGGTTTCGACAAGCAAACGCGTTGCATCGTCCAGACTGACATGTTCATCTTGTTGCTGTTGCAGGAAGGCGCGGATGGACGGCATGCGTTGAATCACCTTATCCAGTTCGGGATTGCTGCCGCGTTCATATGCACCCATATTCACCATATCCTCCATGCGTTCGTACAATGCTAATTCTTTACGCAAGGAGCGTGCCGCTTTTAGCGTTTCAGCAGAACACAGGCGGTGACTTAGGCGGCTGACGCTGCGCAGCAGATCAATGGCCGGAAAATGCCCCTGTTCGGCGAGTGCGCGGCTGAGTACGATATGACCGTCTAAAATACTGATTGCTGTGTCGGCAACCGGATCGCCGCTGATGTCGTCGCCTTCGACCAGCACCGTGTACAAGCCGCTGATATTGCCCGTTCCGGAGCCGGGACCGGCGCGTTCGAGCATTTCGGCCATGGCCGCAAAACAGGACGGCGTATATCCCTTGCTGGCCGGCGGTTCGCCGAGCATCAAGCCGATTTCACGCTGTGCTTGCGCGAAGCGGGTGAGGCTGTCCATCATCATCAATACCTGCCGACCCTGATCGCGAAAATATTCTGCAATCGTCGATGCCAGCAGGACGGCGCGGATACGCACTACGGGCGCGGCATCGGAAGTGGAAACGACCACGACACTGTGTTGCAATGCATCCTCGCCAAGATTGTCGTGGATAAATTCGCGCACCTCCCGGCTGCGTTCGCCGACCAGTGCAATGACATTTACATCGGCATTTGAATTTTTTGCCATCATGCCCATCAGCGAGCTTTTACCGACCCCGGCAGCAGAAAACAGACCGATGCGCTGGCCGTTACCAATGGTCAGGCAAGCATCGATGGCGCGCACGCCGAGTTGTAAAGGAGTGTCAACACCATGCCGGTGGCAGGGATTGATGCGTTCGCCGTGTAGCGGGCGGAAACCGCCAGAAGGTTTGAGTGGCATATCGTCGATCGGTTGGCCAAGGCCGTCGAGGATGCGGCCCAGCAATTCCGGGCCCATGTGCATGCCGGGCATACTTGGGCGCAGACGCACGGCATTGCCGGGTGCGATACCACGAATTCGGCCAATTGGCATGAGAATGGTATTGGCATCGCGGAAGCCGACAACTTCGGCTTCGATGGATTCTTCATCAACAGCTTGAATGTCGCAGGCGCGACCGATACTGGCGTGCAGGCCATCGACTTCGATCATCGGTCCGATGACCTTGCGTACGCGTCCCAATTGCGGAAATGGGCGGATGTGCTTCAAACTTCCCAGTATTTTTCGGCGTTTATTCGACTGCCAGAGCGCAGATTGTTCTAGCATATTAAAGCTCCGGTGATTGCGTTTGGTCCGCTGCGGGCTGGCCATCCGTTTGTGGCTGTTCCAGCTGTTTTGAATTGCGTTGCAGCAGTTTGGTGCGGATGTGCTGCATGCATTCGGTGATGGCGGCTTGCGGATCCACCAGTGTGTCGTGGTCGCTGGCCATGATGCGGCAGGTTCCCGGTTCAATGCTGTCGTCGGCGGTGAGTTGCGATGGGGTATCGCCGAGCAGACGCTCGAATAGACCAATATCCTGAATTGAGACTGCCAGATTCAGGGTTTTATGTTGCGGAAGCAGGCTTGCCGCTTGCTCGACCATTTGTTTTAGAAGTTCCGGATGCTCTTCAAGCATACTGTCAATAATATGACGAATCACCGATTCGGCGATATCAAGAATGACTTGGTCGGACTTTTCCTGCAATTGACGCGCATTGTTTTCACATTGTTTGAGCAGGTTCTGCATGGTTTTTAGTATTTGTTCGGCGCGTTTACGTCCCAAATCCATGCCGGCCTGCTCTCCGGCTTGGTAGGCCTTGTCCTAGGTATCGCGTTCCAGCGTTTCGGCGCGGCCCTGTGCTTCGTTGAGCATATCTTCCAACTGGCGCATGCGATCATTGCCGATATTTGCTGTTTGATGTTGCGCTTGACCGAGATCGGGCAGCGGCGAATTGACAACTTTACCCTCGATATATTTCATCGGTAGTGGCGACAGTGTGGAGGAATGCATATTCAGACCATATCCTCGTTGCCGCCCAGAGAAATGGCCCCTTCATCGTCCAGACTGCGTACGGTTTTCAGCACATTCATTTGTGCTTCTTCGACATCGGCCAGTTTCATCGGCCCCATAACTTCCATATCTTCGCGCATAATTTCAGCAGCACGCGACGACATATTGGCAAAGAAACGTTCGGCGATGTCATCCGAGCTGCCTTTGAGCGCTTTGACCAGATCGTCGGATGAAATATGTTTGAGGATGGTTTGAATATCGCGGTCAGAAAGCTCAATCAAATCGTCGAATACCAGCAGCAGGCGATCCACCTGCTTGAATAATTCCTCATCTTTTTCTTCCAATTGTTGCAAAATCGGTGTGGCCACGTCTTTTTCCAGTTTTTTGAGGATTTCTACAACATTGACCATGCCGTCGAAACTCAGCCCGGATTGCCCTTCCGATCCGGCCAGACCTAGCTCCAATGTTTCTTCAATATCTTTGACCAGATCACTGGGAACCGATTCGATTTTGGACATGCGCATGACCACCGGCATTTGTAAATCTTCCGGCATCAAGGCAATCACCCGGCTGGCCACGGAGGTGTCGAGATGGCCGAGAATCAGGGCGATGGTTTGTGGATGTTCGGCCTCAATATAAGACTTAATCATTTCCGGTTTCATGCGCGACAACTTGTCCCAGATGGTCATTTTTTTCGGTTCGTTCAGACTCGCCAACACCTGTTCGCCGCGCTCTTTATCGACAGCTTGCCGCAGCAACTCAACAACATCCTTGCGCGAAGCGTGAAACATCGGATCGTCCGAGGTGTGCATTTCCATGTATTCTTCGAGTACACCATTGAGGGTCTCAACTTCGATTTTACCCAATTCGGACATGCGTTGGCTGATGCGCACCAAGGTTGCATCATCCAAATCACGCACCAGCGGTGCGGCAAGCTCCGGGCCTAAGGCGTAGAGAAGAATCGCTGTTTTATCGATACCACTGAGTTTTTTTTTGCTGTTGTTCATGCCTGTTCCACCCATTCTCGAACAATTTTACTGGCGCGTTCAGGTTGATGGCTGATGGCCTGATGCGTTTTCTCCATCGCTTCAAGATGTGCATAGGCGGTTGGTGTTAGCGCCGCAAGCGCTTCGGAAGGGGTATTGTTGCCATTTTCTTGGGTGTTTCTTTCCGCGCTTTCACCGAGGTGTTTGGCCAGAGGGCGGAGAATAAAAAAGGCGAGCAGCAACATGCCGATTCCGGCCAGTCCGTAGCGGGCCAGTTGCAAATAGAATGCCTTGTTTTCCTGTGCGCTTAGCGCTTGCTCATCCTGTTGGCTGCTGATTTCAATCAGCGGCAGGCTCTTGATTTCTACGGAATCGCCACGGTCCTCGTCGAAACCGATGGCGCGTTCGATAAGACCCTGAAAAACCTTCAATTCCTGTTTGCTGCGTGGCTGGAAGCTGGAGACATCGCCCGGTTTGCTGAATGTGCCACCGACAATCGCAGCAACGGAAATCTTATTGATGCCGCCGGATGGAATCACCTTGTGTTCGGTGGTCGAACTGATTTCGTAGTTGATGGTGCGTTCGCCGCGTTCGGCTTTATCTATGGGCGCGGGAGTGGCGGTATTATCGGACGTTGCTGTAGCCGGGTTCGCGCCGGGAGTGTTGGAGGCCGTACCGGGCACACCGAGCGGTCCTGTATCGTTGCTGATGCGGCTTTCGTTGGTTTCTTTTTGACTGCGAATCACTTGCTCGTCCGGATTGAAACGTTTGCTGTTTTGTTCGCTCATTTGCCGGTTGATACTGGCCGTGACACGAACCACCGCCTGTCCTTCACCCACCACTTGTTCAAGCATGCCGGTAATCCGTGTTTCCAGACGCCGTTCGATTTTTTCTTGAGCATCCTGCAAGCTCTGTCCCATACCCATAGCCTGTTGTTCATCGTCTCTGGAGAGCAGGTTGCCAGCCGAATCGACCACGGTGACGTTGGCGGGGTCCAGCTCCGGGACGCTGGCAGCAACGAGATTTTGAATGGCGCTGACATTTTGCCGGTTCATTTTCTGGCTGCCGGAAAGTTTCAGCATGACCGATGCCGATGCCTCGCGTTTGCGATCGGCAAATGCCGATTCTTTGCCCAATACGATATGCACGCGTGCGGTACTGATGCGCGGAAGCACCTCAATGGTTCGCGCCAATTCGCCTTGCAAAGC
>JAJRWP010000116.1 GCA_021545645.1 Zetaproteobacteria bacterium
CTGCTGATTCCACTGCTTGGCGGCTTCATCAAGCACGTTGGAAAGCGTTAATTCTACCGGCGACCTTGCATGTTCAAGCAATCGAATCAGGCCGATGGCGGCGCGGCGCAGGCCGAACGGATCGGCGCTGGCGGTGGGGATGCGCCCGAGGTGGAAATAGCCGAGCAATTTATCGGCGCGTTCGGCAATACCGATGGCGCGGGCGATGGCATTGTCCGGCAAATCGTCATCCGCACCTGTCGGCGCATAATGGGCGGCAATGGCCTTGGCGACGGCATCGTTTTCGCCGTCGATGCTTGCGTAAATGCCGCCCATATAGCCCTGCAATTCGGGAAATTCGCCGACCAGTCCGGTGGTTAAGTCGGATTTGCACAAATAGGCGGCGCGCTGGGCATCGTCGGCGTCCACGCCGAGCACTTTCGCATTATCCAACACAAATCCACGCAAACGGCGCACCTGATCGCCAACCATGCCGAGACCGTCTTGAAACACCACTTCGGAGAGCTTTTCAACACGCGATTCCAAGGGTTCTTGCGGATCGCGTTCAAAATAAAACATCGCATCGGCCAGACGTGCATTGACCACGCGTTCGTTGCCGTGGGCGACGGCTGCCGGGTTTGTGGATTTGATGTTGGCGACTGCGAAAAAAACATTGGACGGTTTGCCATCTGTTGTTTGCGATGCAAAACAGCGTTGATGATGTTTGAGTTCAATGCGCGCCACCTCTTCGGGTAAACGCAGAAAATCTTCATCGTAACGCCCCGTGACGACATGCGGCCATTCGGTTAAATCGGTCACTTCTTCCAGTAAATCGTCGTCTTCAATTAGTGTAACGGTTGCATCGCCTAATTCTCTGGCAATTTTGTCTTTTCGCGCTTTACGGTCGGCCATCACAGACTGTGCGGACAACCAGGCAAACGGATCGTTCACATCGATTTCGCCACGCTTTCCAGCGGTTCTGTGGCCGCGCGATATTTTCCCTGATTCAACTCCGGCAAATGAAAATGGAATCACTTCATCACCCAAGCGCGCGACAATCCAGCGAACCGGACGAATAAATGCATCGCCGCGATGATCGCCGTCATTCCATTTCATCTGTTTCGGGCTGGGCAGTTTGCACAATATCGCAGGCATGGCTTCGCCGATGATGTCGGCGGTTTTTCGCCCTTTAACGGTTTGTACGGCCTTCATATACAAGCCTTTGCCATCACCCTTGTCGGCCAGTTCAAAATCAGCAACATGCAGACCGGATTTCTTGGCAAAACCTTCGGCGGCTTTGCTCGGCACGCCATCCTTGAAAGCCACTTTTTCCGGCGGCCCCCAGATGGTTTGTTCACGGTCTTGCTGCATGACCGGGCATTCGGCGGCATGAATAAGCAGTCTTCGCGGTGTGACGCCCAGTTTCAGTTCGGAAACCTGCAAATTGGCATCGGATAGCAATGTGGCAATCGCCAGCTTGAGTGCATCGCCCATGCGCGGCGCGACACCTGCCGGGATTTCTTCAACACCGATTTCGATTAACAGCGGCGATGTATTCATGCCGCCACCCCCGCATAACCTTGCGCCACGGTACGCGCTAAACCGCGAACCCTGCCGATAAAACGCTGCCGTTCGGCCACCGAAATTGCCCCCCGTGCTTCCAGCAGATTAAAGGCATGCGAAGCTTTGATGACTTCTTCATAGGCAGGCAAAAACAGGCTGTTTTCGGCAAGTCGTTTGCAGTCGCCCTCGGCCTGATCGAATTGTTTGTGTAAAAATGATGTATCGGCATGCTCAAAGTTGTATGCCGAAAATTCCTGTTCATTGCGCAGGAATACATCGCCATAACTTACCTTTGTGCCATCAAGATTTTCAACCCAAGTTAAATCATAAATATTATCAACGCCTTGAATATACATCGCCAATCGTTCCAGTCCGTAGGTGATTTCGCCCGGTGTGCGCGGCAATTCGACGCTGCCCACCTGCTGAAAATAGGTAAATTGGGTGATTTCCATGCCATTGAGCCACACTTCCCAGCCCAAGCCCCAAGCGCCAAGGGTCGGCGATTCCCAATCGTCTTCGACAAAACGAATATCGTGGATTTCAGGATCGATGCCGATTTCGCGCAAGCTATCGAGGTATAAATCGAGGATGTCTTCCGGTGCAGGCTTCAGAATCACCTGAAACTGATAATAATGCTGCAAACGGTTCGGGTTCTCACCGTAACGCCCGTCGGTCGGTCGGCGGCACGGCTGCACATAAGCGGTGCGCCAGTCTTTATCGTCGAGCACGCGCAAAAATGTGGCCGGATGGAAGGTGCCTGCGCCCATCGACGCATCGTAAGGCTGTTGCAGCACGCAACCTTGCGCCGCCCAATATTTCTGCAATGTAAGAATCAAATCCTGAAAGGTCACGGGTGTGTTGTCTCCCTGATAATGAATGGGCAAGACTAACCGCGCTTTGCAGACCGTGCCACTGTTGGCTGGGCGTTATCAGCGGGCTACGGGCGGCACCGGTGGATTCAGTTTTTTCCGGTTTTGCTAAAAGCAGCCTGTATCGTGTGTTCAAAGGTTTCCGGGCTGTAGGGCTTTTGTACAAAGCCGGACAAACCCTTGCCGGAGAAGCGTGTTGTCGCCTCGCTTTCCGAATAACCGGAGGATAAGACCACCTTCACATCGGGTTTGATGGCGCGAATTTCGCGGAAACAGGCTTCGCCATCCATTCGCGGCATGGATAAATCGAGTACAACGATGGAAATATCAGCTTGATGCTTGCGGAATGCTTCTATCGCCGCCAGCCCGTCTTCGGCGGCAATCGGCTCAAAACCCAAGCCTTGCATCAGTACAGATGCCATTTCACACATGCCCGGTTCATCATCGACAACCAGCGCCATACCGTGTCCCTGCCATGTCGGTATGGGTTGGTTTGTCTCGACCGCCTGTTGGCGGGCCACGTTTGTGGCTGGAAGCAAGACCCTGATGCTTGTGCCGACACCCGCCTCGGAATCCACTTTAATCGCTCCGCGATGGCCGCGAATAATGCCGAGGATTGCACTCATGCCCAAGCCGCGTCCGGCGAATTTGGTGGTGAAAAAAGGATCGAAAAGGTGGTTGCAGATGTCGGCATCCATGCCGCAGCCGTTGTCGGTTATTTCGATATAGCAGTATTCGCCTGCTTCGGTTCCGCTATCGGATACCGTGGCTTGCAGATAATCCCTGTCTGCGCGCATGTGGCCGGTTTTAATCTGAATCAGTCCGGGACTGTGTTCGCCGATGGCTTCTGCCGCGTTGATCAGCAGATTCATGATGACTTGTTGCAACTGCGATTCATCGGCCATGATTTCAAACGGCAGTTCGGAAAGGTGGTGTTGGACGGAGATGTTGCGCGGAATCGAAATGCGCATCAAATCGCTCATCGATGCGACCATATCGGAGAGCAGCATGATACCGGGCTCATAATCGCCTTTACCGGCATAAGCCATCATTTGTTTGCATAAATCGGCGGCGCGCTGCGATGCATCGGTCACGTTGTTCAATGATTGATTGATAAAATCCGGTTGATCCAGTTTTCGCTGAGCCAGCCCCGAATTGGCCATGATAATGGCCAGAAGATTGTTGAAATCGTGGGCAATACCACCCGCCAGCACACCAAGCGATTCCAAACGCTGCGCATGCTCCATCTGCGCCTGCAATTCGAGTTGGCGGGTAACATCAATGCCGATACCGACCAGCCTGTCCGTTTCGCCCATCACCTTGGCTTTGACGATATCGAAGGTGTGGATTGCGCCGTCAGCATCGAACCATTTTTCGCGCGAATTGCAAATGCCGCGTTGAAAACATTCGTCATCGCTGGCTTGCCATTGCTCCCTGATATTGTTGGGCAGCAGCGAATAATAATCGTCGGCGGCCAGTATTTGCCGTTTATCAATGCCCTGAATATCCAGAAACGTCTGATTGATGAAATGCATCTTGCGTGTGTTGTCGGCCATCCAAATGGCCACCGGCGCATTGTGCAGCAAGGTGTGCAGTGTGTTTTGGCGGCGCTCAAGCGTGGCTTTGGCATGATTCAGATCGGCGGTGCGTTCGCCGATTGTTTTTTCCAGCGAAGCATTGGCAGCAGCCAGCGCCAATTCCGCCCGCTTGCGATCCATGGCATAACGGATGGTGCGCTCAAGCAGTGCTTCGTTAAATTCGCCCTTGGTCAGATAATCGACCGCCCCCTTATCCATCGCTTCCAGATCGACATGGTGATTGCCGCGCGCGGTGAAAATAATCATCGGCGATTGA
>JAJRWP010000117.1 GCA_021545645.1 Zetaproteobacteria bacterium
GCATCTATGGCAGTCGCCGATCCAAGCGCCACAAATGTCGCAGCACCTGTCGCCTCCCGGATCACTGCTGCCGGAGCATTGACTGTTGGCGGCGTTCTATCTACCAGATTTACGGTTACAAGCTGCGTAGCCGTGGCACTATTGCCGTTTGGATCCGTCGCAGTCCACGTCACTGTTGTTACGCCAATCGAAAAGGCAGCAGGAGCATCGTTACTTACACTTATAGGAGAAAAAGCATCGGTTGCCGTAGCTAAGCCGATATTTACCATCACAGCTTGATTATTTGCGCTGATGGCCGTCACTGCCGCAGGCACGCTAATCACCGGAGGCGTGGTATCTGTGATCGTCACCGTCTGCGTAGCGCTTCCGGTATTGCCTGCGGCATCGGTAGCGCGCCATGTCACGGTGTTTACGCCCATTGCAAACGGGCCTGTGGAAGAAGGCATTGCCATCAATCCGACATCCACATTATCCGTTACCGTAGCAGCGCCAAGAACAACGGCTGTCAGCGGCCCTGTCGCCTCCCGCGTTATATTCGTTGGAGGGATGACAACCGGAGCAACTGTGTCTGGCGTTGGCACTGGCGGCGTTGGCGCAGGTGGTGTTGGCACTGGCGGCGTTGGCACTGGCGGCGTTGGCACTGGCGGCGTTGGCACTGGCGGCGTTGGCGCAGGTGGTGTTGGCGCGGGTGGCGTTGGCGCTGGTGGTGTCGGTGTTACGCCCGCTGTTATTTTTCCGCTTGTGTTCTCTGTGTTTTTATCCGCTGAATCATCGGTATCACTATCTTTATCGGCTTTGCCATCGTCGGCATGATCTTTCTCGTCGTCACGCTCGTCTTTTTTAGACTTTCCCTTCTTTTCATCCCTGTCCGCATCGTCATCGGCGATGGCTGTAGCGATGCCTATAGATGGCATGAACGATGGCGCTTCCACCGCCGAAAACGGCGATGCAAACCAGCCTAAGAATACACTTATGCAGATCACGCGCTTGAACATGGTTCCCTCCTTGTCCGGCGACTTAAGGCCAGACTATACCCCTCCCCAGTAGGCCAATGTCAAGGATTGATGCAGAATATTGGCGCAGAAGTATTGGCAACAGGGCGGATGCATGTAGCCTGCCGCCTATGAGCAACTCACCGCAAACCGAACCAACTGCGCTTTCCGGCAAATCGCGCGGACGCATTCCATTATCACCGCAAGGCACGCCATTTCTGATCGGCGGCGCGCTGGCTACGCTTGGCGCGTGGCTGATGTGCTGGCATGTTTTGGCGGCTATTTTATTGTTGTTGTTCATATTCATGCTGAATTTCTTCCGCGATCCTGAACGCAACACGCCGCAGGGCGACGGGCTGTTTATTTCGCCTGCCGACGGCAAGGTGGTACGTGCCGAACAAAATGCAGACGGCGTGCGCGTGGATATTTTCATGAATGTATTCGATGTGCATGTGAATCGCGCGCCGATGAGTGGCCGCATCACGCATATGCAATACACGCAAGGCAGCTTCATCAATGCAGCGCACGATACGGCGGGCGAACACAACGAACGCAACCGCTTCGATTTACAGCTTGATTCCACGCAAACCGATTCCACACAAACCGACGCAGGGCAAAGCGTCACCTTCACACAAATCGCCGGATTGATTGCCCGGCGTATTATTGCCTACGTTGCGGTCGGCGATAAAGTGCAGGCCGGACAGCGCATCGGCATGATTCGTTTTGGCTCGCGTGTGAATTGCCAACTGCCGACAGGCTTCGAACTGAAGGTAGAGACCGGGCAGAAAGTGCAAGCCGGGACCACCATTTTGGCAGAAAAAACGATTCCGTCAGGCAGCAACAACGATGGCTAAAGCCAGCACAGTCCGCGAACGCGGCATCTATATCTTACCCAGCCTGTTCACCACCGCCGGGCTGTTTTCCGGTTTTTACGCGCTAATTGCCGCTGTGCAGGGGCGTTACGAACTGGCCGCATGGGCGCTGATTGCCGCAGCAATTTTCGATATTCTTGATGGGCGGGTGGCGCGTTTGCTGCATGCGGAATCGGATTTCGGCGCACAATACGATTCGCTGTGCGATATGCTTTCTTTCGGCGTTGCCCCGGCGGTTCTGGTGTATTTGTGGGCGCTGGTTCCGTTGCACAAAGCCGGTTGGCTGGCGGCGTTTTTGGTTGCCGCCTGTGCCGCACTGCGTCTGGCCCGCTTCAATGTGCAGCACGAAACTCAAGACCCGCGCTATTTCACCGGCCTGCCGACACCGGCAGCGGCCATGCTTATCGCTACCGCCGTGCTATTTTACGAAAACAGTCAGATGTCGCCTGCGCCGTGGCTGTGGTTTGCGGTTTCGGTGATGCTGGCGTGGCTGATGGTCAGCAATGTGCCATTTTTTGCCGGTAAAGATGTCGATCTGCAACGTCGTCGTCCGGCCATCACCCTGCTCATTTTTCTCGTCGTTATTGTATTTATCATGGTCGATCCGCACATGAATCTGTTTGTGCTGGCATTGGCCTATTGCATTTACGGCATATTGCTCGGCCTCAAACGCATGCGCAGCGATAAACCCGACGCCGGTAATAGCAAAAGTTCAGGTGCTGATTCAGCACCTCCGTCGAACACCGAATAACACGCATTGACAGCCCCGCGCGCCGGTGTTTTACTGCGCCAATGATGAATTTCTGCAATCACTTGTCCGCCACGCAGCGACTATCGCTATGCCTGCACACCTGCGACTGGTAACACGTTCAAACGCGGATTTATTGCACAAAATACATCCCCGATTAACAGCCAAGGCCGCAGCTCATCCCTGCGGCCTTGTTTTTTTTACGATTACCGCATCCCGCCTGCGACTGAATAGATAAGGAGACACCCATGTCCGACCGTTTATACATTTTCGACACTACCCTGCGCGACGGTGAGCAATCGCCCGGTTGCTCGATGAATCTGGATGAGAAATTACGTGTCGCACACGCACTGGCTGCATTGGGCGTGGATATTATCGAAGCGGGTTTTCCGGTCGCCTCGCCCGGCGATTTCGAGGCTGTTCACCGTATTGCCTCGGAGGTGAAAGGTCCGACGATTGCCGGATTGGCACGCGCGCATCCGAAAGACATCGAACGTGCCGCCGAAGCGATTAAACCGGCGGAACATGCGCGCATCCACACCTTCATCGCCACCAGCCCGATTCATATGCAGGCCAAATTGCGCATGCAACCGGACGAAGTGGTTGAAATGGCCGTGGCAGCGGTCAAACAGGCACGTTCGCTGGCTCCGGAAGTGGAATTCTCGGCAGAAGATGCCGGTCGCTCGGATATGGATTTTTTGTGCCGTATCGTCGAGGCGACGATTGCCGCCGGGGCGCGCGTTATCAACATCCCCGATACCGTCGGCTACATGACGCCGCAGGAATTCGGCGGGCGCATTCGCGAATTGCGCGAACGTGTGCCGAATGCCGATAAAGCGATTTTTTCGGTGCATTGTCACAACGATTTGGGTTTGGCGGTAGCCAATTCGCTGACCGCCGTCGAAAACGGCGCGCGTCAGGTGGAATGCACCATCAACGGCTTGGGCGAACGCGCCGGCAATGCATCTTTGGAAGAAATCGTCATGATTTTGCGCACCCGTGCCGATCGCTACGATATTCAAACCGGCATCGACACGACCAAAATCGTCCCCGCGTCCAAGCTGGTGTCGCAAATCACCGGCATGCTGGTGCAGCCGAACAAGGCGATTGTCGGCGCCAATGCCTTTGCCCACGAAGCAGGCATTCATCAGGACGGCGTGCTGAAACATCAAAAAACCTACGAAATCATGACCCCGGAATCGGTCGGCTGGGCGACCAACCGCATGGTGTTGGGCAAGCATTCGGGGCGCGCCGCGCTGAAATCGCGTTATGACGCATTGGATGTCGAACTGGACGGCGATAAACTGAATGCCGTGTTTGCGCGCTTCAAGACCTTGGCTGACAAGAAAAAAGACATTTTTGATGAAGACCTGATGGCCATTTTGCACGGCGACGAAGTGGATGCCGAACGTGTTAAACTGATTCGTCTACATGCCACCTCCGGCACTGGCGATACCCCCGAAGCCACGGTCGAACTGGAAATCGAAGGCGAATTACACCAAGCCACCGCCGAGGGCGACGGTCCGGTCGATGCCGCCTTCAAAGCGATTAAATCGCTGGTCGAACCGAACGGTAAATTGCTGCTCTACGCAGTCAACGCCATCACTGCCGGAACCGATGCACAGGGCGATGTCACCGTGCGCCTGCAAGACGGCGAACGTATTGTGAATGGACAAGGCAAGGATACGGATATTGTCGTCGCCTCCGCCAAGGCGCTGATTGCGGCGCTGAACAAACTGCCCGACATGCATGCCCGCGAGGTACATGCACAGTATTCAGGGGTATAAACAAAGCCGCCGAACAGTGTGTTTATGGCACATTGTTCGGCGTTTTCCGGTTCGATGACTGTCCATTTAAGCAACCCGCCATGCAGCAAGCGAAGCGCGCGCATCACCGCCGCTGATGTCCGGGATGATGTTTAATTCCAACGCTGTTACCCCATCCAATTCGACACGGTAGTCTTCCACCTCGCGCAACGCATCCGGGGCGCTGAAATTATACTGCTGACGGGCAATATCATGAAAGGAATCGCCGCCATCGGTGGAAAATCGCAGCACAAACTCCTGCGTGCGCGGCTGGTGTTCTTCTTCAAAAACCAAGCGAATCAATTCGATTTTCTGCGCCTCGTCGAACAACAAGCGAATCGTCTGCTCGCCCGGCCCGGCGGCTCGCCAACCGGGAGAGGAACCGGCAGTCAACGCCGATTCAAGCGGATGTGCCGCATCCTCGGAGGTCATCTCGGCCAGCGCCAAAGCCTCCAGATTCAACCAATCATGTTCCGTCTGCGAAACCTCGTGGCTATCCCGCTCGATCATCCGTTTACGCATCTTAGACCCCTTATCAATCGCCTGTGTCATCACAACTATAGACCCTTCATCCGCGTATTGCATGCATGCAAGCATCGTCATGTTTACCGCATCGACAAAAAACGACCGGAGCGCCTTGCGGGAACGCCGGTCGTTTTTTCAATCCCGAATGGCATCAGCTATCAATCGTCCTTGTCATGCTTTTTGGATTTGTGATGTTTATCCCCGTGATGCGCTTGTCTGGGAGGAAAAACATAGGCAGCGGTGGCCGAACCTGTGTTACCCGAGGCATCGGTTGCTAAGATGTTCAGCGTGAAATTCATACCTTCAATCTCCAACTGTCCATGCTCGAACTCCACCTTGGCCTCGTCGTCCCGCTCCAGTTTGACGATCTGGCCGTTGCTCACCGCCTGGCCGTTCAGCATCGCAACCACCGTCGGATTCGCATCGGCAATGTCGCTGACCGTGAACATCACCTTGAACGACCCCTCGCCGTAATATTCGCCATCATCTTTGTCCTTATCCTCGTCCTCGGCAGGTTGAGGAATAGGAATCAGCTGCGCTGTCATTGTCGGCGGTGTGGTATCCACCACGGTCACAACCATCTGATCGGAGGCCGAATTTCCAGCGCAATCAACTGCCGACACGCTCACCGTCGTCGGACCAAGCGAATAGATTGCCATTGCCGGAGCGGTCAGCGTGACACCACAGCAGCTATCCGAAGCACTTGCCTGTGCCGAAACATCGTAATCCTCACCATTCGTACCCGTCGCCTCCAGCGTTACATCGGGACCGGCGCTCACCGTCGGCGGATCCGTATCCTGTACCGTAATCAGCATATCACTAGTCGCCGTATGGCCATTGCCGTCGTCCACGCTCAGCATCACCGTCTGATTGGCTCCCAGCGGCATGGAAACCGCCGGATTCATCCCGGTTACCGTGCCGAACGGCCCGCTCCATGTATAAATCAACGTATCGCCATCCGGATCGGATGAAAGAGAGCCGTCCAGCATCACACTGGCGCTGGATGCGCCGGTGCATTCCAAAACCTGCGCTGCTCCCGCATTCGCCATCGGCGGCTGATTCACTGGCCCTTTGCACTTGCCCTGCTCCACTGCGTTGTAAATCGAATGTATTTCCGCCGCTGTCAGTGCGCGATCGAATATTTCGACTTCGTCGATGAACCCTCTGAAGAGACCCGAGTGATCCCGGTTTAATCCGATCTTGACGACTTCAAACTGCAATGGCGCGCCCGCCCATATGCCGCTGTCCTGCAATGCCCCGTTGAGGTAGGTACGAACCATTGAGCCGTCATATGTCACCGCCAAATGCTGGTAAAGAGAACTCCCCCAATACGGCGCTACAGCACCCATATTCAAATGCAATGCATTATTGCCGGCATGGAACCGATAATTACCCGCACCATCGAAATCAATCTGGGAAAAGGGGTCATAGTGCCCCGGATTCCCTGATGAAAAGAGTCCGGCAAAGCCGAAAGACTGATCAGGACTCGTCATTGCCGGTTTAGCCCAGAAATCCACAGTGAATGGTCCCGTGTAAACAAACGGCGCTGACACGTAATTATATCCATTCAAATCAAAGGCATCTCCGACCAAGCCGGGAGCCGTCGTTGCGCCATTGATTAACGCACCATCATGGCCGCCCGCAATATCGGAAACCGTCGTACCGGAAACCGCATCTCCATCCCACCAACTGATCATACCGGAGGGCGGAGAAACACAGACCCTCGGATCGGCCAGCGCCAGCGCATGCCATCCACCGCTGGCAATGCTAATGGCATTAGTCAACCCGCTTACCCGTACCGGAGTACTCTGATCAATAGTAAAACCGTTACCGAGTTGCCCATAGTTGCTACGCCCCCAAGCCCAGACACTGCCATCAGGTTTCAACGCCAGCGAATAATAAGCACCGGCAGCAATACTATTGACATTGCTCAGCCCCGTTACTTGCACCGGCATGCTCTGATTAGCAACAGAGCCGTTGCCGAGTTGACTATAAGCACCATGCCCCCAAGCCCATACCGTGCCATCGGGCTTCAACGCCAGCGAATGCAAGCCACGGCTGGAAATGGCAACAATATTGCTCAGTCCCGTCACCTGCACCGGCAAGGGTTGAACCCACGGCATAGTTCCGTTGCCGATCTGGCCTACATTTCCCCAACCCCAGGCCCAGACCGTACCGTCGGATTTCAGCGCCAACGAATGGTGTGAGCCACTGGCAATAGCGATGACATTGGTCAGATTCATCACCTGCACCGGTGATAGTATTAGATGGAGCCAGGATGAAACCCCTACCCCTAGCTGCCCGAAGTCATCATGCCCCCACCCCCAGACTGTGCCGTCGGATTTTAGCGCCAGCGAATAATCGTGCCCGGCGGCAATGGCGATGACATTGCTCAGCCCCGTCACCTGCACCGGCGTAGTCTTGAAATGGAGATAGCTATAGCCGCCATCGCCAAGCTGACCGTAATAGCCGTCGCCCCAAGCCCAGACCGTACCGTCGGATTTCAGCGCTAGTGAATGCTTACCGCCTCCGGCAATGGCGATAACGTTGCTCAGGCCCGCAACCTGCACCGGCAACCTTTGGTTCGCTGTCAAGCCGTTGCCGAGTTCCCCATGAATACCGCCTCCCCAAGCCCAGACTGTACCGTCTGATTTCAACGCCAGCGAATGATATAGACCACCGGAAATAACTGTAACATCGCTTGAGATAAAGGTTCGCATCGGTATTGCATTCACCCGATACGCACTGCCATTGCCGAGCAAGCCGTTAAGTCCATCACCCCAAGCCCACAGCACTGGCGGCGTTGCAGACGTTGCAACGGATAAAGGAAGAATCAGCGAAAGCAACAGGAGCAAGCTGCGCAGCATTGTTGATAACCAAGCCCGCCAGCTAAATATCCGATACACCGGCGTATGGCTTAACGCTATGTTGACGGATTCGCGCATGGCATGCCTCTCGCAAAACGTTCATGCCACTAGTTTGGATTAGCTACGCATGAAAGGATATGGGAGAAGCTCCCGGCAGGGCATGGGAGAGACTCCTGTTATCAAAATTCTCGGCCTGCTTCGGCATAAAAATATGTTTTTCGCTATAATATCGAATAAGGCATGCCGACAAAAACTCGCCGGGAGGCGGCAATGGGTGCAAACATTCGCGTTCATCTGGTTCACGATCAGCCGCTAACCGCAGCCGGGTTGCTTCGGCTGTTACAGGATGAACCGGATATAGAACCTGTGTTAATTGAAACATGCGGAGAGCAATGCGGCCATCACTGCATGCAACCCGAGCCGGATGTGTTGCTGCTCGAATTAAGCGCCAATCATCATTGCGGGTTAGATTGCATCCGTCAGATTATCGCCCGCCATCCCGAGGCAAAAATTCTGATTCTCAGCAAGCTGTCCAACGGACTCATACCCAGCTACGCGCTGGCCGCAGGTGCCAAAGGCTTCATCACCCATCAAACACCGCCGGAACAATTGGTCTTCGCTATACGCGAGGTGGTCAAGGGTGGTATTTATATTGAGCCGCGCGTCGCTGGTAAAATGAAACGAACCAAAAATGGCGAAAAAGCCGATATTATCGCTGTGCTGTCAGCGCGCGAATATCAAATTTTCCTGCTGATTGTGGAAGGGAAAAACACCGCAGAAATTGCCAAATCGCTGCACATCAGCGACAAAACGGTTGCCAACCATCATACGCAAATCATGCACAAGCTCGGTGTATCCAATCTTGTCGAACTGACCCGGCTGGCCATCCGTCACAACATCATCAAAGCGTGATGGGATATTCGATGGAAATCAGAGCAGCATCCTGTTTTATTGATCCACATCGCGTTCGTGCTTATCAGCATCATGATCGTCCGCATCGTCCTCACCATCATCATCCTCATCATCTTTCACTATCGCAGGTGTTGATGACGATGGCGGATTGACCTCGGTTCCCGTTTGCCCTCCTCCGTTGCCTGCAACTGGCGGATTGGGCGGATTAACGCCGCCAGCACCCGGATTTGGATTCGTCGTTGGCGGAACAGGCGTTACGCCTGCTGCTTGAATCGTCAATTGCATCACACTACTTGCCGTATTGCCTGCGCAATCCGCCGCCGTCGCGGTAATCGCGGTCACGCCGACCGGATACACGGCCATGCGCGGTGAAATAACGACATTGGTAATACAACAGGCATCGCTGACGGTAGGTTGCAGACTGAATGGCGCGCCGTTTGCTGTCGTAGCGGAAATCGTGACATTCGCCCCCGCGTTGATCACTGGTGGTGTCGTATCCTGCACGGTCACTTGCGTGGTAGCTGTTGCCACACCGCCCTTGCGGTCGTTTACCGTCAGTGTGATAACATGCACCCCCAGCGGTAGATTGATGGTTGGTTTTACACCCGTTGCCACGCCGAACGATCCACGCCATTGGTAGGTCAGCGGATCACCATCAGGATCGGACGAGCCCGCCCCGTTCAAGCTTACGTTAGCAAACCCCGCCGCACATTCTACCGCCTGATTCGGCCCCGCATTGGCCACCGGAGGATGATTCACCCCCGGCACAGACAGCCCGCCCTGAATCGTAATCACCGATCCCGGCGCTGAATTGTAGTTGAAGGTGTAGGTGTGGACTGCACCGGGGCTAACCGGCACATCCAAAATATCTTTTACAAGAATCATATTGCCTTTGATGTCTGCCATTTCAAACTCAAGATCATAGATGCCTGTGCCTGTACCAATCACTTTCAGTTGATAATTTCCTGCAAGAGCATGGTTGAACATGATGGTTTTAGCCGGGTCAGGGTCTATATACGCCGGGTCAGGGTTATATTGCCCATGTGTCCAATATGTGGAACCTGGAATTGTTTTGACCACCTGACCCGCTGCGGCATCAAAACCAACCTTATTTCCCATAGGGTCAATCAACAATAGTTCGGCAGGAGAATGAATTGTAATTGAAATGTAATCATTGCCCGGAATAATTGGCGCAGACTTGCTTGATGGGCCTTTTATCAACCGAATTCCATGATATACGCCGCCATACATATTCAGCGAATGGTTATTGAAGTGACCCGGATCGAGTATCTCCCACCCTTTCACCTTATCAAATCCTGTAACCACCACAAAATGCTGGAAATTTTTCACGGGTACAATAGTTGGGCCATATTCACAAAGCGCCCGTTTTAGCCGAGTATCATTTGGTGATGTCCATGTAGCTTTTTCAACGTTCCATCCGGGATATTTGAGAATGCCATCACTTACCCTTGTCCAATTGACATCCCCGTTCAACCCAAACCCTTTCACTTTCCCAAGTAATGCATTGTTTACATTTATAGCTGAAGATGATGCTGGGTTATTGCTATGATACCGCTTCAACATAGCCAACGATGAAATAGCGCAGCCTTTTTGGCTGATTGTGTAGGGAGTGGCTGTTGCTTTCTTTGTCCCGCATTTCACATCCTTTTGCCCAATCTTTGGAAGGCAAATGCTATCGTATTTGGCACTCGGATAATTCAACTGATATTCATAATATTTTCGCAAAGCCGCCACTTCATCCACTTTAGGCAACAGATCAACATAGGCCGTTTTGAACACCACACCGTTATTCTTCAGTCTGATCGTCCATGTCCCTGTCGGACGGCATTGGGGGCTGAACCACCAGTCAATAGAGCCATTACCAGATGGTATGGTAAAACACACGGGCGTTCTCCCGGGCTGGGTAAAACACCTTCCATCCCAGCTTGTCGGAGAAGATGCCAGTAGCACCATGCTTCCCGGTGTGCCATTTGAGTTAGGTGGCAGCACCTCAGCCGACCATGTTTCCCCGGCCCGCATGCCGGTCATGGAGATGGAAAACTTCAGTCCATCATCGTGAAAATAGGCAACGGGATTGGCTGCTGTTGCAGGTTTAATTACCGGTATCCAGTTGGCGCTCGGGGCATTGGGCTCATGACGCTGGAACCCCGCGAATGTATTGACTGATGCTAGAACATTAACTGAAAACGCAAACAGACAAACGATGAAAAATCCTGTTTTTTTTGCGAAATGAACATCCATGTTCACCTCCTCCCTATTTATATTGAACATTTAAGTTACGACTTTGAGGCACAGGATGTCAAGAAAAAGCCTGTCATTTATGCTAACACACAACCTGACCGGCTTACTGCAAAAGAAAACGTTGATAATCTGTACCCAGCGCCTCGCCAGCAAGATGACAAAACCGCTCACCAGCTTCCACAGTAGCCAATTGCGGGCTGGAACCAATACGGCCATCGGGAAATTTGCGGCGAAAATCGGCGGCATCGTAGAAATCGGCAGTCGGCGCGACTTCGGGAACCATCGGCACATTCTTGACCGCTTCGGGATGCGCAAAATAGCTCACCGCCACCTCGCTGACGGTGGCATGATAACCCTCGGCATCGCCGTATAATTCGGCGGCCAATGCCGTCACCGCATCGTTGCGCCACCAGTTGGCAAGCCGACAACGCAGCTCCCCGCTCCCTTGTTGTGCATACAATTCGGAAAAAGCGGAAGTCACCGGCGGAATATTGCCACCGTGACCGTTGAGGAAATAAAAATGAGTGAAACCATGTTGGCGCAGCGACGTGACCACATCGACAATCACCTGAATCAGCGTCGTCGGACGCAACGTGACCGTGCCGGGAAAAGCCATGTGATGCTGGCTCATGCCGTAGTTAATCGGCGGTGCAATCAACACATCCAACGCCGCTTCCATCTCCTGCGCAATGCGCAGCGGACAAATCGCATCCGTGCCGATTAAGCCGTTGGGGCCGTGCTGTTCGGTGGAACCGATGGGAATAATCATGCCGGTCGAGCGCTGCAAATAGCGTTCCACCTCCTGCCATGTACTCCGTGCCAATTGCATGCTTTACCTCCCTTAAAACATGCATCGTAACCGTTATTTACTCAAATTACAGCTTGCGCCGGGCAAAACCATGCAACAACAAGGGGCTATTTCGTTTGCACTTTTTTAATACTGGACTAGAATGGTCCTACTTATGAAAAGGCTACCGATATGTTTCGCATCACACGCCTGACCGACTACGGCGTTTTGCTGATGACCGAGTTGGCACGTTCGGACGGGAATGTGCATAACGCCGCCGATCTAGCGACAAATGCACACTTACCCGCACCGACGGTCAGCAAGATTCTGCAAGTATTGCTGCGCGAAGGCCTGCTCACTTCGGTACGCGGCGCTGGCGGCGGCTACAGCCTGACGCGTGCGGCCAGCGATATTTCGATCCGCGATATTATCGTTGCTCTAGAAGGCCCGAGTGCGCTGACCGAATGCAATCTCGAACACAGCCAATGCGAACAGGAAGAACATTGCAGCACCCGCAGCAACTGGAAAATCATCAATCAGGCAGTGCGCCACGCGCTCGATGGCATCACATTGGCCGACATGGTTAAACCGGGTTTTACGCCAGTGCTGCACATGGAAAAACACTACGCCGATGCGCGAATTCCGGTCACACAGGCCCAGTAAAATGAAAAAAGCCGCGATGAGAGAAATCTGAGATGAGCGAGAATATATTGAACGAACGAACGCAAGTTGAAAATCTGGTCGATAAAAAATACGAAGCCGGATTTATCACCGATATTGAGCAGGAAACACTGCCGCCGGGACTGAACGAAGACGTAATTCGCCACATTTCAAGCATGAAGGGCGAGCCGGATTGGCTGCTTGATTGGCGGCTGGCGGCGTTTGCCCACTGGCAAACGATGCACGAACCGAACTGGGCGCATGTGCAATATCCGCCAATTGATTATCAGGCTATCTCCTATTTTTCGGCACCGAAATCCAGCGAAGATGGGCCGAAAAGCCTCGACGAGGTGGACCCGAAGCTGCTGGAGACTTATAAAAAACTCGGCATCCCGCTGCACGAACAGGAAATGCTGGCCGGTGTCGCCGTCGATGCGATTTTTGATTCCGTTTCGGTAGCCACCACCTTCAAGGGCAAACTGAAGGATGCGGGCGTAATTTTCTGCCCGATTTCCGAAGCGGTGCGCGATTATCCGGAGTTGGTGCAGCAATATCTGGGCACTGTCGTGCCGACCACCGATAATTTCTACGCCGCACTCAATTCGGCGGTGTTTACCGACGGGTCGTTTGTATTTATCCCCAAGGGCGTGCGCTGCCCGATGGAGCTTTCGACCTATTTCCGTATCAATGCCAGCAATACCGGCCAGTTTGAGCGTACGTTAATCATCGCCGAAGAAGGCGCTTATGTTTCTTATTTAGAAGGCTGTACCGCGCCGCAACGCGACGAAAACCAACTGCATGCAGCGGTGGTTGAATTGGTGGTGCTGGACGATGCGCAAATCAAATATTCGACGGTGCAAAACTGGTATCCGGGCGATAAAAACGGTGTCGGCGGGATTTATAATTTCGTCACCAAACGCGGTGATTGTCGGGGAAATCGCTCGAAGATTTCATGGACGCAGGTGGAAACCGGCAGCGCGATTACTTGGAAATATCCGAGTTGTGTATTGCGCGGCGACGATTCGGTCGGCGAATTTTATTCGGTGGCGCTGACCAAAATGCATCAGCAGGCCGATACCGGCACTAAAATGGTGCATTTGGGCAAGAATACGCGCAGCACCATCGTTTCCAAGGGTATTTCCGCCGGATTCGGTCAGCAATCGTATCGCGGGCTGGTGCATATCGGCAAAAATGCCGACGGCGCACGCAACCATACGCAATGCGATTCGCTGCTGTTGGGTAGCAACTGCGGCGCACACACCTTCCCCTATGTCGAGGTAAAAAATCCGACGGCGGTCATGGAGCACGAAGCAACAACCTCGAAAATCGGCGAAGATCAGCTGTTTTACTGCCGCCAGCGCGGTATTGCGGAAGAAGATGCGGTCAACCTGATCGTTAACGGCTTCTGCAAGGATGTATTCAACGAATTGCCGATGGAGTTCGCTGTCGAGGCCAACCGTTTGATGGAAGTGAGTCTTGAAGGCGCGGTCGGATAAACCAATGCATCGACCGCAAAGCTACGCAGAGAAATACATACTGAATCTAGGCGGCCTTGAGAAAGAAAAGCCTAATAAATTATGCACAGGAAGCAAAATACGCAGAGAGCAGACAAAACTTTGCGTCACTTTGTGCCCTTTGCGGTAAGAGGAATTGAAATGATAAAAATCGAAAATCTGCACGTTGCCGTCGATGGCAAAGAAATCCTCAAGGGCATTGATCTCAACATCAATGCTGGCGAAGTGCATGCGATTATGGGCCCGAACGGCTCCGGAAAATCGACGTTGGCCAATGTCATTGCCGGCCGCGACGGTTATCAAGTCACCGCCGGAAGCATCCGCTTGCAAGGCAAAGATCTGCTGGATATGGCCCCTGAAGAACGCGCTTGGGCGGGTGTTTTTCTGGCTTTTCAATATCCGGTGGAAATCCCCGGCGTGAACAATGTTTATCTGCTCAAGGCCGGACTGAACGCACGCCGCAAGGCAGCAGGATTATCCGAACTCGATGCCATCGAATTCATGCAACTGGTACGCGAAAAAGCCAAACTGGTGGAATTGGACGACGCATTTTTATCGCGCGGCGTCAACGAAGGTTTCTCCGGCGGTGAGAAAAAACGCAATGAAATCTTCCAGATGGCGGTGCTTGAACCAAGTCTGGCGATTTTGGATGAAACCGATTCCGGTCTGGATATTGATGCACTGCGCGTCGTGGCTCAGGGTGTCAATGCACTGCGTTCGCCGGATCGCGCCATTGTCATGGTCACCCATTATCAGCGCCTGCTCGATTACATCGAACCGGATGTGGTGCATGTCTTGGCCGATGGCCGCATCCTAAAAAGCGGCGATAAGGGCCTAGCGCTGGAACTGGAAAAACGCGGTTACGATTGGGTCAAAGAAGAGGCCGCCGCATGAGCGAAGCACTGCAATCGCTGCGCGATGCCGCGTGGCAAGCCTTTGAAAAAACCGGCCTACCAACAACACGCCAAGAAGAATGGAAATACACCTCGCTGGCACGCATCGGCAGCGTGCTGGGCGAGGCATGGTGGACTGCCGCATCCATATCCGAGCTTAATCAGGCAACAATCGATGCTTACAGCATTCCTGAACTTGATGCCTACCGCATTGTATTCGCCGATGGCCGCCTGCAAACCAGCACTGACGACCTTCCCGACGGTGTGACCCTGAACGCGCTCTCCGAATTCATCGAACAAGATGCCGAAAAAGCCGCCATCGCCCTGCAATGGGATGCACAAGCGCCGCTATTCAACGCCGCCAATGCTGCCAACAGTGCGCTGGCCGCCGATGGTGCCTGCCTGTGTATTGCCGACGGCGTGGTACTTGAAAAACCTTTATATATTCTGCACATCGCTTCCAATCCGGGGGCCGTACACCTGCGTCACGGTCTGTGGCTGGGCAAACATGCCGAAGCGCATGTGATCGAACACTACGCAGGCGATGGCGCGGAAGCCGGATTGACGCATGTGGTTACACTGGTGCATTTGGCCGACGGCGCATCACTCAGCCATGACCGTCTGCAACATGAACCGCTACATCAATTCCATCTCGGTCGGCTGGATGTATCGCAACATAGAAACAGCCGTTTTATTTCGCATGCCATCACGCTCGGCGCATCTCTGTCGCGCTTGGATATTGCTGTGGCACTGGCCGAAGAAGGCGCTGAATGTACGCTGAACGGCCTTTATACCCTCGCTGGCAGACAGCATGGCGATCAGCATACGCAAATTGATCATATCGCCCCGCAATGCACCAGTCGCGAGCATTATCGCGGTGTATTGGACGGTCGCGCACACGGCGTGTTCAACGGCAAGGTGGTCATTCACAACGATGCTTCCGGTACCGACACCGTGCAACGCAATGCCAATCTGCTGCTCTCGGACAAGGCGGAAATCGATGCCAAACCGGAGCTGGTCATTGATCACGACGATGTAAAAGCGGCGCACGGTTGCACGGTCGGGCAACTGGACGAAAAACAGCTTTTTTATCTCAAATCACGCGGCTTGTCCGATCAAGAAGCGCGGCAAATGCTGACCTGCGCTTTCGCCGATACGGTACTGACCGGCATGCGCAATGCGGCCGTTCGCCGTTTCGTCGAGCGCGGCGCATTTCACAAACTCCCCGGCGGCGCGGATATGGCGGCAATGTTGACATGAGTGTGGATGGTACGGATATGAATTTGAATATGGATGCGATACGCAAGGTATTTCCCATTCTGCATCAGCAGGTGTACGGCAAACCACTAGTCTATCTGGACAATGCTGCCACCACCCAAAAACCGCAGCCAGTGATTGATGCACTGCGCCATTATTACGCGTGCGACAATGCCAATGTGCATCGCGGCGTGCATGCGCTTTCCGAACGCGCCACCGCCGATTACGAAGGTGCGCGCGAAAAACTGCGGGCGCTGCTCAATGCCGCCTCAACACGCGAAATTGTCTTCACACGCGGTGCGAC